>JAJFVF010000002.1:0-300000 GCA_021371935.1 bacterium | reverse complement strand
TGCCATGCAGGGTTCGCAATACGGTGGATTGGATAATTATCACACACTTGATGTTTACAACAATACAATCCCATCTGAAAGAGACTTCGTGCGACAGCGCTACACTTTAGGCGGACTGGAATGGAGCCACAACCTCAGTCCGGCATCGTTTGTAAGCGTGCAGCCATACTATCATTTCTTTACCTCCATTACCAGTGCTATGGGCGGATCATTTGACGGCGCTGCCCAGGGAGCAGATGTATGGTCCAAGCGCAAAGGCATTCAGGCAAAATATGTAAACCAATTGAACGCAGTACATTCATTCAAGATGGGTGGCTCTATAGAACAATCGAACAACTATTATTATATCGCTATTCCCAGCTATCCATACTATGAATCGGATGTCGATACGACACAATCCGGTCTATATGCAGAAGACCAGATGAAACTGAGCGATCAACTTACATTCTCGGCGGGTCTGCGGCGTGACAGCATAAAATATGACCGCATAGGTCTGGCATATGTGCCGGGAGCTGGTTATAGTGGTGATCCTGTGTCTGATGTCACTCAAGCAAAGACCACCCCCAGACTCGGTATGTCGTATACTCCTGATGAGACTTCTGCCTGGAAGGCAAGCTGGGGTAAATACGCCAAGTTTGTGCCTGCATGTTCTGTGCAGATGAGATATATATATCCCGATGAGAATGAACCATGGCTTCCTGGGTTGGGTACATCCGATCCACAGACAAGCACCAACTATGAACTGACATATGAGAAACAGGCGACCGATACTCTTGCCTGGAGAGCAACCTACTTTAACAATAAATTCCAGAACCTCAACGGTTGTGCACTGCTGGATTCTGGGCTATATCAATACGTAAACCTGGGCGAGGGCAAGTCCAATGGTATGGAGTTCTATGTGCGTAAGAAGATGTCGGATAAATGGCAGGGATGGCTGTCTTACACATATGCCAAGGCAAAGTCAAACCGCGATGATATTGGAATAACCGACCAGATGTATTACACAAACTGGGACCAGAGGAACACCATATCGCTTGTAGCAGACTATAAGAACGGCACCTGCTCGCATAGTCTGCGTGCAGACTATGGCAGCGGCAGACCGGATATGGTTGATACTCCGGATGAATTGGCAGTTCAATCACGTGCAAACCCATCCGTAATCGTGAGCTATAACCTTGATATCGACCTGCCTGAGGGCTCGCAGCTTGGGGATTCGCTCTATCTGAATGTCTATAACTTGCTAAACAATCATCAGGCACTGCAGTATAAATGGGATTCAGGAAAGAGAACAAGGGACAGCTGGGTACCTTCAAGAAGCTTTGCCCTTGGGATCACAAGATCGTTCTAGTCCGTATTATGCGGGCTAAATCGAGCATATTAAAATAAGTGAGGAATCTGCAAAAGCAGGTTCCTCACATTAACACATCCTCTAAAATCTCCATCAGCCGTAATCTAGAACCCAACACCTAGCCCGCATTATTCACGAGGAACATGAATAATGCTCTCGGAAACCCGTATTATGCGCTTCCGCATAATACGGGCTAGTGAATAGTATCCACAAGCTGACGCCAGATCACATTGCGTATGGCTGCCGCTGCTTCTTTGGATATTTCCGCCGGTGTTTTGTCCATCAACTTTCCATCTGCTTCGGAGACCACCAACAGCGCTTCCCCACGTGCCACCACTCCACCAACAAGTGGGTCCACACTCAACTCATACATCTGTATGTTGGAATCCAGAGCCTTGTTGATTCTGTCCGCTGTTTCTTTTGCTCGCACCTCAGAGGTTTTGTCTGCCGTCGGGGCAGGACGGTATATGACCTTTCCATCAATGCTGACATCAGATATCTGAGTGTCATCAACCGTATTTGTCGTAACCTGTGCAACGATTGCGTTTGTAGTCTGACGCCTGTTTATAGGCAGGCCCAGACCCTCGATAACGGCTTTTGCAGCCTTTACGCGTTCATCATCAAGAGGGTGTGAGCGGTAAATGCCGTAGTCGACAAGCTCGGGGCGTTTGGCAAGTCTTTCCAAAAATGTAAGCAGACCCACAGGATTATAGCCCGCTTCCTGCATGAGGATCGCACCGCCATTATCAGCATCGCGTTCAGCTTCCTGGCCATACCCATTGAGTATCGCTACCTGATATAGCTGCACACCCATCAACACATTCTGCATATCGGCGCTTCTAACTCCACCTATCATTGTCGCCAGCAGCGCAATTGCAAGCTGATTGTTGAGTGTTGCCTGTTTCTTAAGCAGATAGACCATGTGATGATGGGCGGCATGTATTATTTCATGCGCGACTACCCCGGCCAGTTCATGGTCGGACTGAACGAAGTTGAGCAGCCCGCGATAGACATATATATGGCCGCCCGGCACGCTGAACGCATTGATGTCTTTATCCTCGATAATGTCGAACGTATAGTCAAACGGGGTTACTTTCGAGGAACCGTAGAGCGCATTAATCTCTGTTTTATTTGCAACGGAAGCGATCTTTGCGCCCATATCGCGCAGGTGTTTAAGGTCGGCGGCATTGTCACTGAGCTTATAGTTCTTGGCGACTTCCTTGGCAGACTCTTTGCCGAGTTTGACCTCATTATCACCCAGTTCGGAGTCGATATCCGCTGCAATGACCATAATCGGCATGGCCAATGCAACTAAACTCACAACTAATATCCGAACAAGGCCTGCTATCTTAATGGACTGCATGTGTAGAACCACCCTTAGTCAACACATTTCATTATAACATCAACTCCAACCCTGACCCAAACCCCAATATATCTTATCTTCTTTGACGTCAGCTTGCATTATGGCGTTCCGGTGTTTGGGTATCACAATTATCAAAGTCGATGCATACAGACCCAAATCGCCTGAACAATAAATTTATCGCAAAACGGCTCACTGGCACAACAATTGCACTGGTAGAAATGCCGGTTTTTAGGCTTGCGCGATAAATTGCAGTTGGCTGGGGGGTCCAAGTAAGGAAGGATAGTTTTGCGTGGGAGGCAGAACATGACGAAACTATCGCTCTACTTGGCCACATTGCTTTTAGGTACCAATTTCTCCGCATCCACGATGCCGGGGACGCATCCTAACAGCGTCACGGCACGGATGTCGGCTATCGAACGCAAATATGTCGATATGACCAATGCGGAGCGATGGGACCGAAACTTGAGGGTGCTTTCGTCAAACCCTCTGCTTGTGCAAGTGGCTCGTGAGCATAGCAGGGAGATGTGGGAAAAGAATTATTTTAACCATTATTCTCCGACACCGGGTCTGAGGACCCCCATGGACAGGTATCTACATGCACTGGGCATGACGCCTACATGGGCATACCTTGGAGAAAATCTTTTTTATTGCTCAGTTGTTGATGTCGAGAGGGGGCAGAGAGCATTGATGAACTCGCCCAAACACCGGAAAAACATTCTCGACCCGAAATTTGAGCAGATGGGCGTCGGTGTATATATCTCCCCCGATGGGCAGTTCTGGATTACCGAGCTTTTCCTTGCGCAGATAGATTAGCAAGGCAGGAAAAATAAAGGTATTGCATTAAGTAGAGAGCGGAGCAGCAATTGCGCCGCTCTTTTTGCCGAATACTCAATCCCAAAATAATCAATACAAAATCCCAAATAGTAAATTGTACAGATGCTTTTAGCTATTGATGTTGGTAACACGAATACTGCTTTTGCCGTCTTTGATGACCGTACAATACGTGCGGACTGGCGTATAGGCACGGTTGCTCGCAGGACAGGTGACGAATACGCTGCTCTGCTGCTGCCCCTATTTAGCAAGGTCGGTATATCATTTGACCAAATTGACGGGGTCGTGGTCTCAAGTGTTGTGCCGGCGACGATAGATGCACTGATCAGGCTTACAAAATTTCATTTGGATGTTGGCGCACCAACCATTTTGGGTCCCGATATCGATCTTGGAATAAAGATAAATTATCACCCCATGACGGATGTCGGAGCAGATCGGATTGCCAATGCTGTTGCTGCGCATGCAAAATACGGCGGCAAAGTGATTGTCGTTGACCTGGGCACAGGAACGACCTTGGACGCAGTCTCTGAAAGTGGCGAATATCTAGGTGGAGCAATAGCTCCGGGCATACAGATATCGTTGGATGCGCTTGTTGCGCGCGCCGCCAAACTTACAAGCATTCAGCTTGTAGCTCCGCCAAAGGCAATCGGCGACACCACTGCTTCCAGCCTGCAATCCGGTATGATCTTTGGATTCGCCGGTCAGATTGATTCGCTGGTTAACCGTTTCCAATTGGAGATGGGCGGCGGAGCAAGAGTAATTGCCACTGGCGGACTGGCATCGGTCATCGCTGAGCACAGCCGTACAATAGAAATCTGCGATGACCAGCTTACACTCGAAGGTTTACGCATAATTTATGAGCGCATACGCTCAAGGATTGCCTAAGTAAAAAACGGCCGTTAACTTGTATCAGAGATATGTGTTCTATAAAGATCCAAACATGCAATTTACGTAGTATAAATTGCCTAGTCCAGATTATGCGCTTCTCGCATAATCCGGGTTTTCGAGAACATTATTCATGTTCATCGTGAATAATGCGGGCTAGAGGGACTAATGCTCTATCAAAACGATCCCATAAGACATTTCAGGCTGGCGCTGGCTGCATTGGTCGCTTTGGTAGCTCTTGGAACGGCAGGTTATCATATACTCGAAGGCTGGAGCCTGCTCGATTCCCTGTATATGACCGTAATCACCCTGGGCACAGTTGGCTATGAAGTCGTGCAACCGCTGGATGTTCCTGGGAAAATATTTACAATAGTCCTGATTGTTTTCGGTGTCGCTATTGTCTTCTGGGCCGGTGCAAGCCTTATACAGGCTCTGGTCGGCGAACAGATATGGCACGCATTACAGAGGAAACGCATGCAAAAAAATATATCTAAACTGCGCAATCATTTCATAATCTGCGGATTCGGCAGGATGGGACAGCAGATAGTAAAAGACCTGCAGCGCGAGAATGTCGCTCATTGCGTGATAGAGCGAAACCCTGAGCAGCTCCCTAAGCTTGTCGCTCAGGACATTCCATTCATCGAGGGAAACGCAAGTGACGATAAAGTACTCAAGGCAGCAGGCATTGAGCGCGCAAAAGGGCTTATAACCGTGGCTCCAACAGACGAAGACAATGTCTTCATCACCCTCAGCGCCCGCGCACTCAACCCAAGCCTGTTTATCATGGCGCGTTCGATACAGGAAGAAAACGAGGACAAACTCAAAATGGCTGGAGCCGACAGAGTGATGTCACCTTATGTGATGGGCGGAAAGAGGATGGCACAATCCGTGCTGCGCCCGAATGTTCTGGACTTTCTGGAACTTGCAATGCACACCGATGACCTCAAGATGATGATAGAAGAACTGAAAATAAGCTCGGAATCAAAACTCATCGGCCAATCCATAAGCGATTCCGGCTTGAAGGACAAAACAGGTATTACTGTAATCGCGATCAGTAAAGCCTCCGGCAAAATGGTGGCCAATCCCGGTCCTGATGAAGTTCTTCACGAAGGAGATGTGCTCATTGCAATCGGCACTCCCGAGCAGCTCGACAAAGCGATCTCGCTTGCCGGTGCCCAAACCGACGAAGGTATATGATCACACGCGTGATACCCTCCTCTTTGTGTAGGAAATATGAGCCAAATTTTTTTCCGGTCCATAATCATATCTCATATGAGTCCGTATATATTAGCGCGCGTTGTTCACGAGAAACGTGAATAATGCACGGGCCGGACCCGAAATTTGCTCGACGAGCATAATTCGGGTTAGTAGATTACAACACCAGGAGCGATATATCTAATTATGAAACGATTATCTGTCATTATATTAGTGCTGATGGCTTTGGCTGTGCAGGCAGGGGCTGCGGTTACATCTTCGTCGATACTTGCAAAGGTCAAGGCTGCGGAAAAGGGTCTTAAGGACTGGAAGGCCGATATGGTGATAACGGAGGCTAACAAGAAAAATGTTTCTGGTATGGGTGAGGGCTATGGCGATATCCTTAAGCTTGACAAAGCCCTCGTCTACTATAAATCGCCCGATATGATCAGATACGATGGTTATGCGGAAGGTATCAAGGTCACATATGTCCAAAACGGTTACACAAAGCTGATCCTTGCGACCATGATAAGGCACAAAGAAAATGTGAAGAATGCTCCAGGCAAGAGGTTCGATTCGCTCGATATCGGCTTTATTTCCAGCAGGCTCTGGCAAGATAACCACGTCAGCGTCATCTCTGAAAAAAACGGTATTGCAAAGCTCAAGTTCGACCCCAAGTATGGAGGCAACGACAAACGTCATGACCTGGTATGGCTGGACGTCAAGAACCTTAGGCTCATCAAGCGTGAGAAGTATAGGGGAAGCGGCGAAATGCGCACACGCACCGTATATGGAAGCTATCAGAAGCTCACAACCAAACTACCTGTTGCCACAAGCGCCAATCTTTTCAATGGAGACGGCAAGGAACTCGGCTCAGTTAAGTACAAAAACATCAAAGTCAACACAGCGTTGAATAATTCGATGTTTTCTCTGAGTCAGCGAAACTAATTCTCAAGAAGCCTGCGCAGTGTTTCGTCGACTTGCGTAAATTTGCAGCCAAGCAAATAACCTTTGCCTTCATCACTCGGCCTTGAACGCAGGACTTGAGCGAGGGCATTTATCTTGTCGGTTGTCGTCTTCGGGCGAAGCTCGACGCTAAGGACGTCGCCTGGAAGCACTTCTTGCGGCACAATCATCGACATTCCACCCAGGCTCAAATCTACGGTCTCACCTGATACCGGCTCATTCGACACGTTGAATATCGCCGGCATGCGCATAAGGCTTCGTGTATGGGTCCTGCGCTGTATGCGATAGATGACACCAGGCTTGTCCAAAACCACTATCTGTTTGGGACTGCGCAAGGTTTTGAGAACATGAGTGGTGAAGCTATAGTGTGCGTCGGCAGACGACAGACCGCATTTTACGGTGCTGTGTGGTGCTATTTGGGCATTGCTGCCCCTAAGCATCACAGAAAGCGTGCGATCATCTTTGTCGTGGATTCGGCCTGAGTACACCTTTGAACTGCTGCAGTTATGCACTTCAAGTGTCACGCCTTGATTTTTGCAGAACAAAACCGTTGCAGTCGGCGTTGTGCATTGACGCGCCTTGATACCGGTCGTTGAGGTATCGCTGACCAGCGAGACGAGATTGTCGAGATCGAAAGGTTTGTTGACGTAACCCTGCACACCATAGGTTTTGGCCTGAGCCAAAGCCTCAGCGTTCTCACATGCCGTCATAACGATTACGGGCAATGCACTGCGCATGCTGCGGATTTCGGCCAGAGCAGTCAATCCATCCATTTTAGGGAGGATTAAATCCAGAAGTACTACATCGAAGTTTGACTCGCGAACCTTCTCTACTGCCTGCAGGCCATCATGCACAGCCACGACACTATAGCCGCTTTTTGCCAGTTTCGCCCCTAGAATGCGGCACAGGTTTATTTCATCGTCAACAACAAGGACACTGCCCTTGGTGACCATGTCGTGGGCCTCCTGCTATAAATACATAATGCCGGCGGAATTCCCGAAGCCCATCAAATGCAAACCAACCCCTGGGTCCAAGGATAATGCCCGCCCGGGTAGCTTAATGGTACAGCCATCCAACCTTTATAGTGCAAAAATCATGCCATTAATGCATAGACTAGAAAAAAAGCCGAGCTTGATTGCCAGACCAAATGGTTATTACTCATACCCCTGCATAAATCCTGCATAATTCCATTTGCCTTGCAGAGTCTGGAAAATGCTATCACTGATCGCAATTGGAATACTGGAGACGACCTTTTGTAGGTCAAATGTCGGCTTAGTGTCAGCCTTAGCGAAGAGCTTTGCAGGCGCAAGTTCTGCTTTTGCCATTTGATATGTCTGAACCTTGGAGTATACGACCAGGCAGTTGGTCAGCGAGCGCGTTGGGAGAGCAAAGTAGCGGCCTTGATGATAGAAACCTGTTGAAGAACCACCGTCAAGGCAAAGTGCCTCAACAGTATTCAACTCGACCATAACTTTGGCTATTGCATATAGAGAGGTATCTCGATTGATTGCGGCGATCAGCAGTTTGCCGCTTTTGGTAATGCCCACCGCAGTGCGGCGCGCAGGAGCATTAAGCGAATTGCGAAAACCTTCATGCTTGAGTGCAATGGCAACCCTGCCGTTTGAAACCAGTGTGGGACCCGCGCAAAGAACTGTCTCATATCCATCCCATTTGTTCTCTCTGCCCTTACGAAGAGAAACTATGGATGCTTTATTATCTGAGTCGATGCAAAGAGCCGAACCAATACAGCCTGTGTGGACAAGAGTGCCGTACATGGCAATATCTCCCGTTGGGATAAGGGTCTTGGTATCGAAGAATGTGCCGGTTATTGCTGCTGCAGGCTGCACACGGCCGATCATAGACTTAAACGATTCCGATCTGCCCGCTCCGCCTTTGGCGAGCGCAACCGTCACCCTTACATTTGGATCATTGAGGTTGATCGTAACTGTATGGGCCACAGTCCTGCCGATATTCACTTTTGCATATTCAACACTTGACGCCCATGATACACATGCCGAAACAAGACCCAACAAGATCACGAAAGACAGTTTCTTAATCATGGCATCCACCCCGTCCGCACTGATTGCCGTTGATGTTTCGGATTAGTGCGAACTGCGGGCTGCAGGTTCTACTGATTTTGCTGCACAATGGATGCCGCAGCGCCTCGACTAATTACCTGTTTTCGAGTGCTTTATGATGTTTTCCGGGCTCAAACAATACATTAGGAACGATCAAGTAATGATGATCGCGTATTATAATCTGAAACCGCATTCAAGTTTTTACGTCTACTACTATTGAAAGGATAGGCAGGGTTGTATTGAACGAGACTGATTATGATTTCTCGGCAAGCAGCGAGCAGCTCCTGGAAATGTGCAAGCGTCAGGATCAGGATGCCTTGCGCCTGCTTTTGCGGAGATACGAGCGTCCAGTCTATAACCTGCTCTATCGTATGCTCTCAAGCCATGAGGAAGCTGAGGAGGCTCTTGCGGAAGTCTTCGTAAAGGTATGGCGGGCTGCTGCAGGATTCAAAGGGGATTCTAAGTTCACCACCTGGCTTTATAAAATAGCATCGAACACGGCAAGAGACTTCCTGCGTTCGCGAAAAGCGCAACGTGAAGTCTCCATAGAAGATGTGATAATCGATGAAGCCTTTACCGGCAGATGCACATCGTTAAGTCCTGCCGATCCTGAAAAGTCTGTAATAGATGCTCTGGACAGACAGAGGATAATAAATGCAATGTCTCTGCTTTCAGAAGAGGATCGACTTCTGGTGACGCTATACCATCTGCAGGAGTGCGATTACGACGAGATATCGAAGATAACCAATATCTCGCCGAGCAACCTGAAGGTAAAACTCTTCAGGGCGCGTCAGAGGCTGAAAAAGCTGTGCTTGAGAGAGGATATGCAAGGCGACAACAATGAAATGCGAACAGATACAACCGATTCTGCTGGACTACGCGCAAGACAAGCTGAATCCGCCTGAGAGCGAGCAGGTCCGGGAGCATATTCGCACGTGCGATGAGTGTGCGGATCTGCTGAAAGATGAGGCCGAGCTTGCAGGTCGAATTGCGGCGGTTGGTCTTCAGCAGCCTCAAAACGACGTCTGGGCGCTGGTTCATGCAAAGATACGGCCTAAGCGAGCGAGTATTCTCACGAGACTGGACGGCTTTCTGAAAAATGGTTATCGAGTGGCGGCAGCAGCCGTGGTTCTGGCCATGCTGCTCCTGCTGGCGATACATACTATCAAGCCCGTGAATAATAAGCCATCCGACCCGATGCCATCATCGATGGCGCAAGTCAAATGGTCGGATGACCCAATGGGCAGACAGACAGATGCGACAGTCGATTATATAGACAATATGTAGGTGTACCAATGTATTCATTCGGGCAGTCGGTTATAAACAAGCTTTCAGTTTTTGTTGTATTGATGGGGATTGCAACATCTCTTGCATCTGCGGCTTGCTGTGCGGATATAGATCAGGGTCAGAAGGATCAACTCAAAGACCTTGCCACACAGACCCGAGACAAGACCAGAGCTGAACGGCAAAACCTTGTGTGCGCCCGCAGAGAACTACTCAAGGTCTATCGCGATTATAATCTCGATGAGAAAAAGGCAAAAACAGCCATCGAAAAGATAGATCAATCTCAGTTGAAGCTGCTGCACATTCATCTGAATAATCAGATCGGCATCAGGAATATACTCGATGCAAGTCAATTCGCCGCTTTCAGAAACAGAATCGGCAATAAAATGCGCGGGTCCGGGCGGGCTGAAATTTCTCCTATGAGGGAGGATGGCCAGGATAAGACGGTGGACAAAGCCTTGCGGCAGATGAACCTGGATGCCGGTGAAATCTCACAGATTAATCGGCTAAATAAACAAAAAATCAGCACAGTCAAGAGTCTGAGCAAGAATTCCAGACAGTTGGCCGAGGTGTATTCAGCCTATGATCTCGACGCTGCAGCGGTGAAGAAGCTGATAAACGATATCCACAAACAGCAAGCGAATCTCTTGAACCTCAATCTCAAGAAGCAGCAGGCCTTGCGCAAAGTCATGACCGAACACCAGTTCAAGGCTGTGTGTAGTCAAACAACAAAGAAATAGTTTTAGTTTTGTCTCTGGTATTTTTTTGTCATTTCAACACAGGTGCCGGGCTTTTGTGAACTGAATCTCACTTTATTCATCAGCGCCTTCATAAACATAATACCTCTGCCGCCTTCACACATATAGTCGATGGGCGTTGAGCATATCGACTCGGGATCAAAGCCGCAGCCTCTGTCGATAACGAAAACTTTCATTTCGTCCTTGCCGCGCTCAAACCTGATCTTGATTTTGTGACAATCGCGGCTTGTTCCATGCCTGATGGCGTTGGTCGCCGCCTCACCGATAGCCAGTTTGATATCTTCGATATCGTCATCACTAAAAGGCATTGATCTTGCAAAATCAGCGGCGCGCGCACGTATATATGACAGCATCTGGGGCTGGCTCGGAACTTCGAACTCAACCACATCCCTGGTCTCGGGACGTGAAGGGCCACCCGCCAACGGCTGCAGCGAGCCCAGTTGTTCATATTGAAACATACCCGACATGCCGCAGCGCGATAACACCTTGGACAACTGTCCCCCTGCCGTAATGAGCCGTAAGCTGCACCCCTTTGGAACGATTACATTGGCCGCATCAATGAGAGCCGAAACACCTGTCGAATCCATAAAGATCACCTCTCTAAGATCGATATTGATCGACGACTTCCCACGCTCAACCAGACTGAAAATCGCCTGGCTGATCCTGTCCATATTGCGAAAATCCACTTCACCGCGCAGTGATATCGCAGGCTCATCGGTGTAATTAATCAAGATCTCAAGCTCGCCATCCAAATTGCACAATTCCATTTCATTTACTTCCCGCAGCGGCAATTATGAGGTTGATTGATACCTCCGTCCGCCATATTTTAGACGATACGGGCTGGACTTTTGTTCACTTAAAGAACAACCTCGACAATTGTGTGTGCTTGTTTGGGGGCTATTTGAAGAATATCATTACGTACTCGTGCTTGAAGATATAGAATCCACCGCTGAGGGCGCGGTAACGCCAGAGGTTGGTGTCTTTGCCTTTGCCTTTTTCATTGCCTTCGATATTTTTCACTATGATCGACTTGGTGCGAAAGCCCACTTCATTCATTTTCAGCATGCACTTGAACCCGAGCGGGTCGAGTTCTCCTGCGCTGTATTTGTCACCAATTACGAGAATGGCAAAGCGGCCATTTTCAAGCGTATCGTAAGCATTTTGAACCACTTTTGTGAAACCGGCAAGAAATTCATCTGTGGAAGGGCAGTTTGACAGATCTGCCTTTAGCTCGCTGAACTTGATTATATCGGCGTATGGCGGGTGCAATACAGCCAGTTGCGCCTTATCGGCACCCATCTCCTGCAGCGCATTTTGGACGCTCTTTTTAGCATTGTTTGAAGCACTGTCACCCTGAATAATCCTTATGCTGTTGCCGACTGCCCCGGCGGGCAGCTTGCCTTTCACATACTCGACAAGCTCATGCTTGAGCTCGATACCAATCAACCTTCTATTCAAGTTGACCGCTTCTATGGCTGAAGTGCCAGAACCGAGAAACCAGTCTACTACAATATCGCCTTCACGACTGTAGCGCCTGAATACCTGGTTAGGAATTTGAGGAATGAAGTTTCCATGATAGTCAAAAGAATGACCATTCGTTCTATCGCGTGATTTCATATCCCACCATGAATCGGTAAGAATATCCTCATATTCTTTCCAGCGCGACAGGTCGATATCCGAATATTCGAGTTTTCGAGGACGTCTTTTGTCAACCACGATGAGATTCTATCAGTAATTATCAGCCACGGTCAATACATGCAGCAACCAATCCAATTTTATGACGGCTGTTGAAAAACATTTCGCCGCCTGCTAAATTCGTGGCAGCAATATGGCGGCAAATTACATACTTTAACCTTGACATTGCGCCCTACTGAGGATACAATCAAGGTCGTAGGTTTCGTATAGGTTTAGGCGGGCGAAGTTGTACATAATATGCCCCTTTGTAAGATATGCATTTAAGTGAGTTTGATTATCCGCTCCCACAGGCACTGATTGCACAGGAGCCTTTGGCGCAGCGGGACAATTCCAGGCTGCTCGTTGTAAACAGGCAGGATCAGACAATCGAGCACAGGAAGTTCTTTGAGATTCTTGAATATTTGAGGGACGACGACCTCATTGTCTTTAACGATACCAGGGTCACAGCCGCCAGGCTTTACGGGCACAAAGAGACCGGCGGGCATGTCGAGGCTCTGCTGATGAAGCACACTGGGCAGGGGCTTTGGGAAGCAATGGTAAAACCCGGCAGGCGGGTCGGGGTTGGAAGCACCATTTTATTTGATGGCGGGCTGAGCGCATTTGTTAAAGACCGCGATGATCAGGGCATCAGGACACTGAAATTCAGTGCTGCTGTTGACCCGGATATGTTGATCAAGGCGGCAGGTCAGGTGCCGCTGCCGCCGTATATTCACAAGCAGCTGAATGATCCTGAGCGTTACCAGACTGTGTATGCACATGCCGGTGGGTCTGCTGCCGCGCCGACAGCAGGCTTGCATTTTACACCTGAAATTCTTAACAAGATAGCCGAAAGAGGCATACAGAAAGTCTTCGTGACGCTGAATGTGGGAATTGGAACATTTAGGCCAGTGCGGGTGGATAACATTGATGACCACGAGATGCATACCGAAGAGTTTGAGATCACTGAGTCGGCGGCTGATGCGATAAACTCCGCGCAGGGAAGAATTGTATGCGTCGGCACAACGACAGCGCGCTGTCTTGAAAGTGCTGCAGTCTCGAAACGCAGAGTCAGACCGGGTGGGGGAGCGACCAATCTTTTTATCAAGCCCGGATATGAATTTAAGATTGTGGAAGCGTTGGTAACCAACTTTCACATTCCAAAATCGACTTTACTGGTGCTTGTGAGCGCATTTGCGGGCATAGACACTATTAAAAGAGCGTATGAAGAAGCGCTCCGGGAGCGATATAGGTTCCTGAGTTTCGGTGATGCAATGTTTCTTTGCTAATCAATGAGAAGGGGGAAGAGTTATGGCTAACTACGATAACAGATTAGGTGAGTGGTTTAAGCAGGTAGAACGCAGTGCTCAGGAACTAAAAAAGAAAAAAACGGACGATGTTCCGATACAAATAGAAGATAAGCAAGAACCTATAGAACAGATTAATACCACATCTCAGCCAAGGCCTGTCAGTCAGCCGACTTTTGATGGTATGGCCGCAGAGAGTGTGGATTCTTCAGTCGCAGTGGATTCTTCAGTTGCAACCATTGAGGCTGGTGAAGACACCGTAGACGAGCCGAGGGCTCATATGGATAGACCCGCAGCCGGTCGAGCCGCAGGCTCCCCTGGGCTTTTCGACGACAATGACATTTCTCCTGTGGAAGACTTTTTCTCTTTCATGGACCATAAAACTGAGTCCGATGAGCAAACAGATGAAGCCCAAACAGTTCCACTGCAAAGCGATATGCCGCAATCCAGTGTGCTGCTCGGAAGTGAAGGCACGGGAGTCCCGCGTCCAATTGATCTCAACACCGCCGACCGGCCAAAAGATCAGAATGAAACCTTACTAGCCCAGGAGACGTCGTTTGCGCAGCCTGATATCGAGCCGACAGTCATATTGCCCGTCGAGGAACAGGCAGTCAAAGAAGACTCAGACCTGCAGCAGAATTGGGACCGCATGCCGCACCATTTGCAGACACTCTTCGGCATCGCCGGTGAAGAAGTCGCGCAGAACTCATATAAAGCGTTCAAGGAAAGCAGGGGTGAACTCATTCAAAGACTCCTCGATCCACCGCTGACTCTTGAAGAGGCCGCCAGAATTCTCAACGTCTGCCCGACAACCGTCAGACGATATACCAACCGCGGTGTGCTTGCTCACTTCAGGACAGCAGGCAACCAGCGCCGGTTCAGGCTCTCTGATGTTCTGAGCTTTATGGAGAGCAATGGCCGCACATTACAGGATGCGGAGTAACAGGCATCTGTTTATTATATAATTAGTAATGATTCACTCCTGGTGGCGGTATCTTTATCGCCACCATCACTTTGTGAGCCAGATTGTATTTATGCGCATAGGCATTTTTTCAGAGAGTTATGAACCCATCATCAACGGCGTAAGCGTGAGCGTGTGCACGTTGCGCGATGAGCTGTCCAGACGCGGTCATGATGTTTTTATCTTTGCGCCGACTTTTAACGGCTATGAAGACGAGTCGACCAATGTGTTCAGATTCCCCTCTGCTCATACTCCCCTGATGCGGGACTATCCGTTTCCCATCCCATTTGCACCCGAACTGCGGCGCACCTTTGCCGCGCTCAAGCTGGATATCGTCCACACCCAGACTCCATTTCTGTTGGGAGTCGTGGGTGCAAGATGGGCCAGAAAATACGGCTCCGCGCTGGTTTCGACGAACCACACGCTGTATACGGAATACGCCCACTATGTCCCAGTCCGGCCAAAGTCACTGACACGCGGCTTTCTGACAAGACTAATGAAGTGGTACTATTCGGGCTGCGACGGGATCGTGGTACCTTCAAACCCTGTGGAGCGGACTCTGCGCTCATATGGGATCAAAAACCGCATCGAAGTCATCAAGACTGGCGTGGTAGCAATACCGCCGTCAGAACCCGAAATGCGCAAAGAAACGAGAGTGCGCTATGGTATCGCGGATGATGAATTCCTGCTGCTGTATGTCGGCCGTATAGCCCGTGAAAAGAACCTCACAATGCTCCTGGATGCGTTCAAGATCATATCTACAAAGCGCGATAAGGCCCGGCTGTTGATGGTTGGGGGAGGTCCGGCTCTGGAAGAGACGAAGCAGTATACATCCGGGATCGGGCTTATGGGCAAAGTCGTTTTTACCGGCATGCTTAAGCGCCATGAGATCGAACCAATATACACCAGCGCAGATATATTTGTTTTTCCATCGACCACGGAGACCCAGGGCATAGCGATATGTGAAGCGTTGAGTGCCGGTCTGCCCGTGGTGGCGGCAAATGCGGGCGGCATCCCGGAAAATGTCCAGCCGGAGATCGACGGATTCTTGACAGAAAACGACCCGGGCGAATTCGCTGACCGCATTGAATTTCTTATCTCGCATGAGGCCGAGCGAACAAAAATGGGGGGAAATGCAAGGCGCAATGCTTCCCAGTTCTCAATCGAAAGAATGGTAAGTGACTTTGAAAGTCTCTATGCTTCAATTATAGAGAGCAAGAAAAGCGCAGCCCCTGTTGGAGTTCGGTCATGATATATCTGGACAACGCAGCCACATCCTGGCCGAAACCTGCACAAGTCGTTGAAGCGATGGTCGGATATATGCGTCACTCAGGCGGAAACCCAGGACGCTCGGGGCACCAGCTATCAGTCGATGCAGGCCGGATTGTGTATAACACGCGCGAAGCAATCGCAAAACTGTTTAATGTAAGCGATCCCCTGCGAGTAATACTGACTATGAATGCAACCCACGCCCTCAATATCGCGCTCATGGGCATGCTCAAGGCCGGCGACCGGGTGGTGACTACATCCGTCGAGCACAATTCTGTGATGCGGCCGCTTCGTGCCCTGGAAAAACAGGGAGTGGAGCTTGAGATAGTTAATTGTGACCCGTCTGGAAAGATAGACATAGCCGACTGGCAGCGTGCACTTGCCGGGGGAGCAAAACTGGCAGTTGCAGTGCACGCGAGCAATGTCACCGGCAGGATTTTTCCAATAGCACAGCTTGCTCAGGCAGCTCACAGCTCGGGTTCAAAAATACTCGTCGATGCCGCTCAGACTGCCGGCGTGGAGGATATCGATATGGAGGCCATGGATATCGACATGCTGGCCTTTACGGGGCACAAGGCTTTGTTGGGTCCGCAGGGCACTGGCGGACTGGTTCTGGGCAAGTCGGTAGATCCATCAGAGATAGACCCAATAATGCGCGGGGGGACGGGCAGCGCATCCGCTTCTGAAGAACACCCCGATTTTTTGCCTGACAAGTTTGAGAGCGGGACACCAAACGGTGTAGGCATAGCCGGTCTGGGAACAGGTGTATGCTATATTGCCGAGCGCGGGCTCGATAATATCCGTGCCCACCATAATGATCTTATGCTCAGTCTTGTATCAGGTCTTGCGGAAATTGATAAAGTCAGAGTATATGGACCCAGCACTAATGAGCGCCGGGCAGGATTGGTTTCATTCCGCATTGAAGGGTATGAGAATTCCGACATCGGGCTGACACTGGATGAAAAATATGAGGTAATGTGCCGTGTCGGACTGCACTGTGCTACAACTGCTCACAAGACTCTCGGCACTTTCCCAGACGGAACAGTTCGTTTTAGCATCAGTCCACTGACAACTGCGTCAGAGATAGATCAGGCTCTACAGGCAGTTAAGGAAATTGTGTCGAAATGAACTATGCAGTTATTACATTCCACAACTCATCGGGAGCATTTCGGGCAGAGAGCGTGCTCAAGGCAGCCGGCTTGGAGTGTAAACTGATCCCGACACCACGCAAACTGGCCAGTGATTGTGGGGTGGCGCTTCGCTTTGACATCCTCAGCACTAATGATGTGAAAAGCGTGATTGAGAGGGAAAATATACATATTATGGTGCTGCAACCTATGCCTGCTTGACAGCATATCCGGCGGGGTCTACAATGGCTTCATTGCTTATATGGAGAAACCAGTAAATAAATGTTTGCAATCAACTTCTATCCTGAGCTTTATGCGGATGCACTTATGCGAGGGCGCAAGAGTGCGACTATCAGGCTCGGTGACAAGTCACATAAATATCAGAGTGGCCAGATCATCTGGATAACCGTTGGTCGGCGATATCAGGTGCGTCAGAAACTCTTTACGGCCATTATAGATGATGTCGTGGTCAAAAAAGTCGGCGACCTCACCAACATGGATATCGAAAAAGAGAACCTGGAGTTTCGCAGTGCTGAAGATGTAATGACCCTGCTATCGAGGATCTACGACCGCGTGGTAACTCCTATGGATACTGTGACCATCATCACATTCTCTCCAGTAAGAGAAGCCGGAAGCAGGGAAGAGTTCGAAGAGATATTTGACCGCTGGGTCTAATAAAGAGGAGTATGAAAGTGCTAAAAAAAGTGGTCACCCCTTTAGTGTTTTGCTGCCTATTTGTTGCCACCATGTGCCAGGCAAACAATGTTGATTTAAGCTATCCCCGTCCTGATTTTCGACGCAGTGAATGGACAAGTCTAGATGGCAAATGGGACTTTGCATTCGATGACAAAGATGCAGGCTTGAACGAAAAATGGTTTGCTGGGCATCACTTCAACCGCAAAATCAACGTTCCCTATCCTTATCAAGCAAAACTATCCGGTATCGGTGAGACTGAGCATCACAAAGTTGTATGGTATTCGCGCAGCTTTAACGTCCCCGAAAAGTTTTCAGGCAAGCATGTTCGCCTCAATTTTGGTGCAGTGGACTATGCCGTGACAGTGTGGATCAACGGCAAAGAAGCTGGTAAGGACGAAGGTGGCTATGTGCCGATGAGCTTTGATATCACCCCGTTCTTAAAGGATGGCGATAACCAGGTAGTCGTTAGAGTGTTCGATGATCCATATGATCCTGCCCAGCCGCGTGGAAAGCAGCGGCCAAGCGGTCAGAACCGGTGGCATTACACACATATTACAGGCATATGGCAGCCGGTTTGGCTGGAGGCTGTGCCCGGCAGCGCCATAGAGTCATTCAAGGTCACACCCAGGATTGAACCACGCGGGGCTGATATTGCAGTGAATGTGTCCGGCGGTGATGAAGTCAGGGTAACCGTTTTGCATAACGGCAGGAAGGTCACAAGCGTTTTAGCGCCGGTGAACAGCTCAAAGGCGCAGATCAGTCTGTCGATGCCTGACGCTCAGCTCTGGTCACCTGAGAACCCCGTGCTCTACGACATTGATCTTGAGCTATTGCAACACGGGATGCTTGTCGATAAGGTGCAGTCCTATTTTGGGATTCGCGCCATAGGCATTGACGGAAACAAAATTTTGCTCAACAACAAGCCGATTTGGCTGAACATGGCTCTGGTGCAGGGTTATTGGCCGGACGGACTGTTAACTCCGCCTTCGCCCGAGGACTTCGTGAAAGATATCGAGTGGTGCAAGGAGCTTGGTTTGAATGGGATCAGGATGCACCAGAAGGTGGAGGATCCACGTTTCTTGTATCTGTGTGATAAGATGGGGCTGTTGGTGTGGGGTGAGATGGCAAATGCGGCTGAGGGTCATTTTTCTTTGCGAGCAGTGCAGATTGCAAATGCGATATGGGAGCGAACAATCAAGAGAGATTACAATCACCCATGCATAATGGCCTGGACCTATTGCAACGAAGGCTGGATGCACCAGAAGGAAGATGCAGCTGAGGCCTTGCAGTATGTAAAGGCATATAGGCTCTTGAAGCAACTGGATCCCACCCGGCCTGTGGTCGACAACAGTGGGTGTCTGCATGTAAAAACCGATATTTTTGACGTCCATGGGCATGGCAACAAAGAGGTTATATCCTGGATGCGCGGTGAAGGTGGGCCGGAATGGCCTTATAATTATCAGGGTCAGCCTTTTATTCGCAGCGAATGGACATTGAACGATTTCGATAAGGCTGATGAGAAATGGTATAACAGTTATGTGAGTTGGGTTCTCGACACTGCCAAAACCGGCATGCTGTGCGGTCAGTGTTATGTCCAGCTCAATGATATAGAAACTGAGTGTAACGGCTACATGACCTATGACCGCAAGTGGAAAGTCGATGTGAAGCGCATAGCCGATATACATGCCGAGGCAACCCAAATATACGAGGCGGGATTGAAGCAATAGCTTTATCTCCAGCCAATGCGAATTTTGTGTTGACATCGGTATCGGCATATTGTTATAATTAACCTTGCGCAGGGGAAGATACCACCCTAGACGCCTGCTTAGCCATGGGCGAATAGCTCAGTTGGGAGAGCGCTTCCCTTACAAGGAAGATGTCGGGGGTTCAAGTCCCTCTTCGCCCACCATGGGGGTGTAGCTCAGTTGGTTAGAGCGCCTGCCTGTCACGTAGGAGGCCGCGAGTTCAAGTCTCGTCATCCCCGCCATTTGGTCGGAGGTTCGTATGGACCTCCGATTTGCAACATAAGCCCGGGCCGTGCCGAGGTAGCTCAGTTGGTAGAGCAGCGGACTGAAAATCCGCGTGTCGCCAGTTCAACTCTGGCCCTCGGCACCATTTATTATGGCCTTACCGCTGTCCGGCCGACGTAGCTCAGAGGTAGAGCAGGGCTTTCGTAAAGCTCAGGCCGTGGGTTCGAATCCCTCCGTCGGCTCCACCTGCAGAGGACATTTTGAACACCGCATGCAATAGAAAAATCACTAAAGCTGTAATACCTGCCGCGGGAAAAGGCACCAGGCTTATTCCCCTGACTAAAGCCGTCCCCAAAGAGCTTCTGCCACTTGGAAATAGACCCATCCTGGAATATATCATAGACGAGACAGCCTCTGCCGGCATCACTCAGGTGCTTTTTGTGATCTCTGAAAGCAAGACTGCAATACGCACCCATTTCGGGAACAAATCCGGTGGGATCGAGTTTGAATATACATTCCAGGACGAGCAAAAAGGTCTGGCAGATGCCGTATACTGCGCAAAGGACTGGGTTGGTGACGATCCTTTTGCAGTAGTGCTTGGTGATTCCATTATCACAACAGACCAAACCGTGCTCCCATTCAAACGAGTCCTGGATACATATGAGAACACCAGCGCGTCGGGTGTGATCGTGGTCCAAAAGACCCCGCTTGATGAGGTTTCACGTTACGGCATAGTCAAACCAAAGCACTCGGTTGCCCCAGAGTTCGAGATAGACGGCCTGGTCGAAAAACCCAGACCTCAGGACGCCCCCAGCGAGTATTCCATCGCTGGCAGATATGCATTCTCCCCAACGATATTTGACTGCATCAAACGCACACCGGTCGGCGCAAATGGAGAGTATCAGATCACGGACTCAATAGGCTGCATGCTCGAAGATGGCAACAGGGTATGGTGTGTGGCGCTCGGAGAGAACGAAATTAGACGCGACATAGGAACCTTTGAAACATACTTCGAGGCTTTCGAGTTTTCAATAAAGCAGATTTCTTAACGTCAATATTATTATATACCGTCATAGAGACTCCTCAACCATATCCGGCAAGCATCTTTTCCAATTGAGCCTGCACAGATATTCTTGTTTTTCCGCATTACATCTCCATTATATGCGAATTCATTTACGGATTTTGATAGACATGTCAGTGTGAAAACCGGCCGTTTTAGTGCGTAAATGAACAAGAGCTAAAAAAACAGATAAATGAAATCGAATGCTTGTCAGACAATTCTCTGTGATTTCGATAGTAAATCGTTAATTTCGTGCAGGAGTTTGTATCGATTGTGGGGAAGTACTGTTCAGTTGTAGCTGGCAGGCAGCACGCTGTGTGAAATACTTGGATGATCGGTGTCTACATTGGCATCTTAATCCAACTGCTGTGCGATGCTGGCCAAGGCCTGCCTAGTAAGCCATCTTGCTCACGACTAGGATTGATCACGAGCAAAATGGTGACAGAGTTCCAAGAACTGGATAACTGGAGCAGAGCACAATGGTAGAATGGAAGCTAAGCGCAGCAGGCAAAGCCCTGCACTCTGCGCATGTTTCGGATGGCAGTATTAACATCGGGCAACTGGCGCGTGTTATAAATATGTCTCCGAGGCCGTTCGTGCTGATCAATGAACGTGAATTGAGCGTTCTGCGGCGTGGACTCACTAAGGACGGCTGGAAAAGAATCCTCTATTTACAACCTGCAGAACTTCGACACAATATTTACATGGGCGCCGGTGTATTGTCGACTGCAAATCAATGGCTGGAAAAAGATATTCATATCCCCAAGCCCATTACAGGGATGTGCCAGTTTGCATGCGAATGTGGCGTGGAACTAAAAATCCCGGAAGACCTTGAGATTCAAGAACAATACTTATGCCCTGCATGTTCGCGTAAATACTCAGGCGATATCTACGATAACGCGATTCGACATATGCAACATGCCCGCTTGGCAGGAGCAGCACTCTCACTGGCTCTTGTCTACAACATTGAAAAGGACAAAATCTACTCCGACAAGGCTGTCCAAATACTGCTTAAGTATTGTGAGTATTGTCAGGAAACAGGCACAATTAATAACTCCGATGCTGAAGCTGCATGGGCCATAGCAATAGCACAGGCTTATGACCTGACCTACTACTCCAGAAGTCTGAATGAGCACGACAGGGAAACAATTGAAACACAACTGCTCAAACCTCTTGCCGACAGATTCCGCGATCTTGGAGATGAGGGGATATCAGGAGCATGGTGCCTGTCTGCAGTCGGCGTAATAGGACTGAGTATCAAAGATGCCCACCTGGTCTCTGCCGCTATAGACTCCTTTGGGAAATGGATAAGGACACAAATTTATGATGGTGGAATTTTCCCGACAAACCTGAAAGAGCATTATAGCGCGACATCGGCTCTGCTGCATCTGGCTGAAGCTTGTTATCGCGGAGGGATCGACATTTTTTCCATGGGTTCACAGACTCAATCCCTTAAAGCAATGTTCCTTGCTCCACTAAACCTTATGTATCCGTCTTTCCGTTTCCCTGCACTGAGTGACGGAGAATTCGACTCGTTTCTTCCACTTGATCTATATGAAGTGGCATATAGGAGATGGGGTGATCCGGAACTGTCATGGGTATTAAAAAATGGCTATAAGTTTGGTCACGCTCCGGTAAACAACTATCAGTTCCAGCATCCCGAACTCTTTAGCAGGTCCGGATTTTATGCTTTTTTGTTCGGACGCGATTTGCCCGGACGTTCAGCAGTTCCATCTGTAAAAAGCGCCGATTACCCATCGCTGGGAATTTGTACATTGAGAAGCGGCGATGACCTGATGGCGACTATTGACTATTATGCCCATCGAACGAACAATCACCTGGGCAGACTGGGATTCACGTTTTCTGCTTGCGATGATGTTGTAGTTGCAGATTACGGCACGCCAATACAGTTCGATAGTGCAGTTTCCGAATGGTCGAGAAGCACTGCTGCACATAATACAGTGATGGTTGATGGGAAATCACAGTCGCTGTCAGGCAAAAGCGGACTTGCAGCCCTGTGTAATGGGACTTTCATTCAAGGAGCCGAATGTATAGCGAAGAACTGCTACCCAGGCGTAAGTCACAAGCGAAAGATTATAGTTTTGGACCGCATATGTATCATACTAGATACACTCACAAGTGATAGTGAGCATGAATACGACTGGCTGATGCACAGTCAAGCCATTGCACACATTCGTGGATGTTCGGAACCCATTACAGCACCGGAGCCAAACACTCCAATGATAAAATGGGACAAAGCATACAAGACAGTCAACGGATGTCGAGTCGATTGGCAGCTTTCAGATGCTACACTTGCTGCTGCAATATGGCACTCTAGCGGCGAAGGAATGCTTGCTCTTGGAAATTGTGCCACGCAAACTTCACACAAAAGCGTGTCGATATTGAGCTGCCGTCAACATGGAAGAGAAGTGGTTTTTCTTGCAGTGCTTACGCCATTACCTGCCTCAGATGAAATTACCATTGAGAGAAATGGAAACCTAATTACGCTCACAAAGAAAGAAAGCATCGATTATATGTTCATACGGGGATGCGACAATGTTGGGGAAGATATTGCTCACAATGGCGGTTTGGTACTCGAAACCGATGCAAGTTTTGCTGCGATCAGAGCCCATAATGGCATAGTCAGGTCTATGGTGATTTCTGACGGCTCCTGGCTGAAGTGGAACGGCACATCCATATTGGAATGCTCTTCACAAGTCGGCTGTCTTGAACTGGTATTTGAAGAGAGGGGTCCGCAGATGAAGTATCATGGTGAGGCCTCGGGTATGGTAAAGATCAGGACCAATGCACGAGCCCTGAAAGTAAACGGTGTTCGAGCACAAGCCTATAACACCGATGGCTATGCAACTCTGCGAATAACCGGGCATATGATTGCCGATGAAATGCATCCGCATAAGAATTAACCCAATGCTCCTGTCTTGGATATTTGTGCTAAGCAGGAGCACACTAATTTTGACGATTACAACCAGTTAGCCCGGATTATGCGGAAAGAGCATTATTCACGCTCCTCGTGTTTATTGCGAGTTAGTAGCAACCGGAAAATTTGCCGCAATTTGACTGCTTAACTCGATCATTTGAGAAACAATCGCACGGAAAGCCACTGGGAATTATTCAAAACACAATTCTTCCTTTGCACGCCACCTTGGCCAATTATCGATTTTGCGATACAATCATATGGATGGAAGCGCAAAATCCGAATGTGTCGGTTGTGGTTCCCGTCTACTGCGCCACGGATGAACATGAAGAATTCCTCCGCGAGGCTTTAGAATCGGTCGCCGCACAGACATACACTGATATCGAGCTTATAATTGTTGACGACCTCTCGCCACGAGACATCATGCCGATTGTGGAGGATGTCAGTGGGCTTAAGGACATCAGCATATTAAGGAACATTGTAAATGCCGGGCATGCCGAGTCTCGAAACGCGGGTATAAGAGTTGCAAGGGGGAAATACGTCGCTTTCCTTGACCATGATGACATTTGGCTGCCCGATAAACTGGCGCGGCAGGTAGATGCAATAGACTCGAACCCGGACGCCGCAATGGTCTTCTGCGATATGATAGTCTTTGGCGAGCATGTCAACAGACTGCAAATAGACCAGCGAATAATTCCGGAAAGGCCCAGCTTCTACTGGTTTGTGACGCATGGCAACTATACGGTTTCGGCAAGCGCGGTATTGATTAAGAAGCAGGTCATGCTCGATATAGGATTGTTCGACAGCCGTTATTCGACCTGCGACGACTTTGACGCATGGCTCAAGGTGCTGATGAGAACGTCCATAGTTCATATGCCTGAAAGCCTGGCGAAATACAGGCTGCACAATCTGAATGTGAACTACGGCGTCGACCGCCTGAATGATAACAGACTGCTGACGTCGTTGATATGGCAATACTGGCAGACAGCGCCGATGTGGGAAAAAATCAGGCTTCTGCCCAGGCTTGGACGTAAATACATAGGCAGAGCGTACTTTACGTTTTGCCGGTTTAGGAAATTCAAGTAGCCGTTTGAGTTATTGACTGAGGCTCTTGGCTATTCAAGGAATCGTGGCATGCACACACTCGCGACTGCTCCGCAGCACTGTAGTGTCTGCCACGAAGAAAACGAAAATGCTCCGCATTTTCGAAGGAGAAAACAAAGTGATAACCAGCGATACCCCGGTGCTAATAGTCGGGACGGAATCGGATAACCCTTTCGCTATCGACATAGGAGTCTTCTGCGGACAGGCAACCGATATCGCGGATATACTGTCGCTGAAAACCTTTGCCAACAGTGAGTTTTGTCCAAGGTTCATTAGCGACGAGAAGGACATGCTCGATATCGGCAAAAAACTCAAAGGCATTACAGTCGCGATGGTATCCACAGTCTCTAACACTCTCTCTCGAAACGAACTGAGCCTGAGAAGCTTCCTGGTCGCTCGTGCAGCAAAAGATAATGGAGCCGAGAAAGTAATCCTGATTGAGCCGGACCTCTACTACAGTGCCCAGGATCGCGGTCCGCGTCTCGAACATGGTAGTGTTGCATTCGAGCGCACACCGGAGGATTACAAAAAGTTCGACGGGCAGCCGTTTACCAGCAAGTTTTATGCCGAAGCTCTGACCCTGGCGGGGGTAGACACGGTCATCACGGTTCACAATCACTCCAGCTCGGTCGAAAAAACATTCAGCAACACCATGTCCGGCGGATTTGTAAATTTATCTCCGGCTGAGGTTTTTGCGGACTATATCAAGTCATCCGACGTCACCCCCAGCCTGCACAAAGGCAAAGGACTGTTGGTATGCGCACCTGATGCCGGAGCGAGGGACTTCGCCGCCCAGGTTCACGACAGTCTGGACATGCCGGCTGCAAACCTGCTCTATATGACCAAACAACGCAGGGATGAGCGCAATGTATCGGTCTGCGTGGATCCCGAATCGCCATGCGGCACCGATTCAATCGCGGGCAAAGATGTAGTTGTGTTTGATGACATGGTCCGCACCGGCAACACTATTCGGGAGTGCTGCAAGATTCTTAAGGATGCTGGCGCAGGCCGTGTGGTCTTCTTTGTGACCCACTTTTATTCTTCACCTGAGGTGCGTGAGTGTCTTAGCGCGCCGGTCATCGACGAGATCGTCACGACCAATACCCTTCCCTGCATCCTCAATCGTGATATGCAGGGACGGCTGAGGCGAAAGCTCACCGTGCTCAAACTGGAGAAATGGATATCGCGATGCCTGCTCGATTATCTGGGACTGGGGACTTCTCACCTGGTGTGGGAGGACTATAGCGTGGACATGTCTTCCAAGAACCCGCGCTGGATGTCGATGGCCGATATGCGCGTCAAATTCCCTGTTGAATAAATGGATTATCAGTCAAAGAGATAGACCCACTTTTGACTTTCAAACTTGAGGAAGAAATGGACATATCAGAATACCGCAAAAGAATAGATGAGATAGATAAGCAGCTTGTCGAAATGATTAACGAGCGTGCGAACTGCGCTCTGGAAATCGGCAAGATGAAAGACAAAGGCTCCAAGAGCATTTTTGCGCCGGAGCGTGAGAAACAAGTGCTTTCTGGAGTGCTCAAAAATAACAAAGGACCCCTAAGCGATGCCGCGATGAGCGCTGTATTTCGCGAGGTAATATCGGCCTGCCGAGCGCTGGAAAAGCCTATTAGTGTGTCATACCTGGGTCCGGCGGGAAGCTATTCTCATATTGCCAGTATCATGAAATTCGGAGACTCCACGGATTTCATCCCCGTCAACACTATACCGGACGTCTTTAGCGCCGTTGAGCATAGTGAGGCCAACTATGGCGTTGTTCCGGTAGAAAACTCCACAGAAGGAATTGTCAGCCATACGCTCGACATGTTCTTGCTATCGGACCTGCGAATATGTGCTGAGATATACGCACCTATATCACATAACTTACTTTCAGCTGGAAATGATATCTCCCAGATCAGACGGGTATATTCGATTGCACAAGCCATTGCTCAATGCCGCAACTGGATTGCGACCCACCTTCCCGGCGTAGAAATTTTAGAAGTTTCCAGTACGGCCAAGGGTGCAAAGATGTGTGAAGACTATCCGACCAGCGCCGCCATTGCATCCAACCTTGCCGCGCGCGAGTATGGTCTAAATATAATAGCCGAAGGAATTGAGGACAATCCGCACAACAGAACCCGCTTTCTGGTGGTCGGCAACTCGAAGCCTTCCCCCAGCGGCAAAGACAAGACCTCAGTGGTATTTGCAGTTCCCAACAAGGCCGGTGCGCTTTACCATGCCCTGACTGTTTTTGAAAGTCAGGCAATCAACCTCACGTTGATAGAGTCACGTCCAACCAAGCAGATGCCGTGGGAGTATATCTTCTTTGTGGACTGCCAGGGACATGAAAACGATGAGAATATGCAGAGGTCTCTGAAGAAACTCGGCGAGCAGGCGCTCTTCGTCAGAGTACTCGGCAGCTATCCTGAGGCTGAGTAGAACAGCCCGTATTATGCGCTTCCCGCAAAATGCGGGCTACAGCCCCGGCAGCTTTAACTGCCTCATCACATCGATTGTCAGCAGAGAGTTTCCATTTATCACAGATGTGTATTCGGTCGCAAATTCATCAGCAGATGCAGAGCCGTATATGGTCGGGTATCCTCTGATGTCGATTCCGCCGGTGCTTAGTGAATTGTGAGAATAGAGCAGTGCGCTGACATATCCGGAGCTGTTATTGATCGTAATCTTATCCAGCGTAATCAAAGCCAGGAATGAGCTTGAATTTGCAGAACTCAATGAGCCTGTTACAATTATATCGTCTGTTGCGACAAGAGTGTATGTGCCTGTGTATGTTCCGCTTACATATGCCTGGCCCATAACATAGATTACCCCGCCTGACAGCCCGTATATTGGGAAATTTATATTCGTATTATTCCAGTATACTCGTGATGCAATTGAATAATAGTAACTTAGGTCGATGCTGGGAAATGCAATTGCCGGGCTGTTGGGATATCGCGGTGTAGCCGCGCCGTTTGCAGTAATCGAGCTTGCAGCCCATGCGCCTGAAGTCATGGTGGTGCCGTAGTTTGTCAGCCATATTTGGCCATTTGTGCGCACACCTCCGTAGCCGTTATTGTTTATTATTGCATCACCTTCAATAATGCTTTTTTTGACACACAATGCATAGTGATAAGGCAGCAGACCCTGCACTATACGTTTGATAGTATGTTTGCAATTACCGTATGTTCCTGTAGACGTCACAAGCATCAGAGAAGTCTCTCTGGCTCCGTCATCAGTGGCTACAATATGGATTGTGCCTGATGTTGTATCAACATCAGTAGTATAAGGCAGCTTTTCACCCTGATAGTGGACTTTCCAGTAGGCATAGTCCACGCCTGCCTCGGCGAGATCGGCTGCTGCTTGCTTCTTTTGACGGCTGACCTGAGTAATATACTGACTTTCTGAAGATCTCAGCATTGCCAGCCCTAGAGTTATCCCCACAAGCAGAGTGGTAAGGGCAAGCAAATATGCCGCTCCGTGTCTTCTCTTGTAAAGATATGGAGATGCTTTCATGCTAAGTAAATCACGGTAGGTCGCTTGTATACCACTATAGTTTTTCACATTAGTAACACCACATACAATCGTGCAATTTACTAGGTCAGATTTCCGCAGGAAATGTGACTCGTTACTGACCGTAAATTGCTTAGTTCCTCAGGCAGAATGTTGCTGTCTGATTCAGGGTCTTTTGCGTCGTCTTGATCTTATACACCGACTCTGCTGTGACAAGCACACGGCTCAGGCCGTCACCTGCCGTTACATCGAAGCGGATAGACCTGAGCGGCGTTATCCTGCCCGGTCCGCCTACTGCATAAAGGCTCCATGAAAAATCCGGGGTTACAATTGAAGTTGTCGTGTTAAGCGAACCCGCCCATAATATATCTCCGTTTCTAGTAAAGCTGCCGGTCGTGTCAGAGAGATAAAACACAACCCACTGGCCGCTGCGTGTTTGCACTATGCCGTCCGACCACGTCGGCACGTAAATGCCATATGCCTTGTCCAGAGGCAAGTTGACGGCAAGAGTATCGTTCGTAGTAAAGCGTGTGGATACCTGCACTCCCATAGACTGAGTAATATACTCACCCAAACGATCGCAGGACATTGACACGGCAATAAGCGCATCGGATTCTCCCTGTTGTCGCTCCCAATCTCCTGCAATCGCAAAATACACCTCGCAAATACATCCAATAATAATAGCCGCAACCGTGCCTGCAATAAGCAGTTCAACAAGTGTGAATCCCTGATTAGCTCTATTTGGGGCTGATGTAAGTCTCATAAAATACCTTCTGGGTGCCGCTGCCCTCCGGCCAAGTGACAGTAACCGAGGCATAGATCAGCTTGGTGGCGCTGCGCGAGCCTGAGACTGGTGATACGCTTATTATTATTTTATTGCCGGACGGCAGACCGGTGACAGTTGAAGAGGGCCGGGTATAGCTCTGATTACTGCGCAGTTGTTCGATAGCGCTCTGGGCGGCGAGGCGTCCGATAGACATGCGCACCGCACGCTGCTGCGTCTCCTGTGCAGCTCTGCCCGCTGATAGCACGGCAAGCAGCCCTATGGATAGAAGCAAAACGGCGGCCAGCACCTCGACGAGTGTGAAGCCGCCGTTTCTGGAAGTGTTCATCTTCTTTTACGGTGCAGTAACTGATCCGTCAGAATGGTCGTATGTGAAAGCAACATTCTTGACAGGATCGTTCGGCACTTCCTGTAAATATGGACCATGATAGTCGGTGGTCGTCGTTAACGACGCCTCAGCTGTCCCGTTCCATATCTTGGCAGTCGTGCCGTCGTCTCGCGCAAGATCGTCCAGCGTAGATGGATAATAACCAGTATCGGTGTAAAAGAGCTGAACAGCGTTTCTGATGATCTTAAGATCGCTCTTCTGTGCAGACTCTTTGCTGCGCGAACCGGAGTCCATGAATTTTGGAAGGACAATAGCCGCCAAGACTGCAAGCACAACCACGACTACCAGCAATTCGACCAGAGTGAAGCCCAGGCTGCGCCTTCTGGCTTTCCCCAACAAATGATACATTTCAACAAACCCCCTTGTAATATGGTCGAGCCAGCTTATTTGACCCCACCTACCAAAGAATAGATCGGTACAATGACCGACATTGCAATAAAACCTACTATCATACCTAACACGACAATCATTATCGGCTCTATGACGGAGGTGAGGGATTTGACCTTGGCATCCGTATCCCGCGCATACATAGAGCAGATATACTCCAGCATCGCCGGCAGTTCGCCTGTTTTCTCTCCACTTGCCACCATCTGCAGCACCAAAGGCGGAAAAATGCCCGTAGTTCTGAGTGACTGAGACGTCGCGCTGCCCTCTGCAACATCCCTTTTGGCCTGCAGAAGGGCCTCTTTTACTATTTCATTATTGGCAGCAGCAGCTGATGTCTCTAGTGTTTTTACCATGGGAACTCCACTTGAAAGTAAAGTAGACATTGAAGCGAGAACCCGATTTAATATAATTTTATTGACTATATCGCCTATAACAGGAAGTCTGAGAGCCAATTTGTCAAAATTTCGCCTGCCGACTGGGCTGGAAGCATATCTACGCACAGCATAGATAATTGCCGCAACAGCAGGCACTATCAAATACCAGTAACTAATTGTCGCGTGACTGATACTCATTAGTGCTTTGGTGGTCCATGGCAGTTTTGCACCCATCTGATCAAACAGTTTCATAAACCTCGGCAGGATGAATGTCACCATCACAATGACTGTAATCACCGATATGAACAAAACGACCACAGGATATGCCATAGCGGATTTGATCTTGCGGCCAATCTCCGCTCCACTCTCCATATGATCGGCGAGCCTGTCCAGAGATTGAGACAGGTTGCCGCCCGCCTCTGCCACCTTCGCCATCTCCACTGCCAGGCTGGGAAAGAGTTTAGGGTGTCTGGCGAAGGCATCAGAGAGGTTCATACCATGACTGATGTTGAGTGTAATGTCCTGCATCGCATCTCTTAACGTCAGCGACCTTGCCTGCTCGGTCAACCCTTGCAAGCCTTCCACTAAAGGAACACCCGCGCGAGTCAGTATGCTTATCTGCCTGATTGCGCTTGCAACTTCTTCGGGAGAAGATTTTTTCTTGAGTCGTTCGCCGGTTTCGGTATTACGGGCAGGCGTTGCCTTGGAATCTGATTCGACAATTCTGATTTGAAGCACCTGCTCGCCTTTTTTGCGTAGAGATGATTTGGCTTGAACCTCAGACGTCGCTTCAACCCGGCTGTTTTTGATCCCGCCCGCAGGTGTTATAGCTTTGTAAGCATAAATTGGCATGTCAGTCTGTAGTTACGCGCATGACTTCTTCGATTGTCGTAACCCCCGCTTTAACCTTTTCGAGTGCATCTTCGCGGAGGGTGCGCATACCCTTTTTCATAGCAATTTGGCGGATCGCTGCGGCTGAACTGCGTGAAATGATCGCAGATCGAATATCATCATCCATTTTCAGAAGTTCATAGATACCGACGCGGCCCTTATATCCTGTTCTGCCGCACTGTTCGCATCCAGCACCCTTCATTGCTCCAGCAAGTTCGGCTGTGCTCGTCTCCAGTTTGAGTTGAGCCAGCAGTTCGTCGTTTATAACAAATGGACTGGCGCATCTGGGGCAAATGGTCCGTACAAGTCTTTGGGAGAGCAGACCTACAACGGAAGATGCCACCAGAAACGGCTCGACCCCCATATCAATCAGGCGCGCGGCAGCACCGGACGAATCGTTTGCGTGCAGGGTCGAAAGCACCAGGTGACCTGTAAGCGCAGCCTCTACGGCAATCTCGGCTGTCTCAGAGTCGCGGATCTCACCGACTAATATAACATCCGGGTCTTGCCTGACCATAGTCCTCAGACCGGTAGCGAAGGTAAGCCCGGCTTTGCGGTTCACATTTGCCTGGACAACACCAGCAAGCTGGTACTCCACTGGGTCCTCGATTGTGATTATGTGCCTTTCAGGCGAGTTGATCGCGTTCAGGACTGCATACAGCGAGGTAGTTTTGCCTGCGCCTGTCGGGCCACAAGCCAGGATCATGCCGTAGGGAGCGTTTGTCATACGCGCGAACTCATCAGCGACATCGGGCCGCAAACCCAGCTTATCCAGAGTGATCTGCGCTGCACTTTTTTCCAGCACGCGGATTACAACGTTTTCCCCGTGGACTGCCGGGTAGGTCGAGATTCTGAAATCATATTCCTGCGGACGGGCAACCAGTGTAATACGGCCGTCCTGCGGCGCCCTGCGCTCGGCCACGTCCATGCCTGCCATGACTTTAATGCGTGAAATCACAGGTGACTGCAAGTCCTTCGGCACGTTCATTACTTCATGCAAAATACCATCTACCCTAAGGCGCACGCGCACGCGTCCCGCTTCAGGCTCTATGTGTATATCGCTGGCTCTCTCGGCAATGGCGCGGGCTATCATGGCATTCACAAGCCGCACCACAGGCGCGCCCCCCGCCAAATCCCTCAGCTCGGCTACATTGGCGTCAGTCTCCTCAGGCTCGTCTTCACGGATTTTGACCTCGGCGTCGGCGTCTTTGATGGCCTCCACGATGATGTCACTTATATCCCCTGCCGCCCCGAAACAATGGAAGATGGCTTCCAATATTTCATCTTCCACCGCTATCAGAGGGATAGGTTCGAGGCTGGTCATTTGAGCAATGTCGTCGATAGCCTGCACGTCCAGTGGATTGGCCATGGCCACTTTTATGACATCCTGAGTACGTTCGACCGGTATGGCCTTATACCTCAGAGCCATTGCATGGGGGATGAGTTTGGCAATATCAGCATCCATCTCCGGACCGGAGAGCTCGACATACTGAATGCCATGCTGAATGCCGACACAGCGCACGCGGTCCCGCTCAGAGATCATCTGCAGCCGCACCAGGAACTCGCCGATATCTTCAGCGACGTCCGAGCGCATCGCAAGCGCCGCATCCATTTCTTTCGCCGTTATAACGCCCTGCTCAATAAAGACGGATGTAAGCGTATTGTCTACGACCACCCTATCACCTATGCCCCATCCACAATTTTGGGTGTGAGGAATATCACTATCTCAGTGTGCTCCTTGGTGGTATTCGAATGCCGGAAGAACGAACCTATCACCGGCAGATCGCCTAGTATCGGAAACTTCGATACGCTTTTTATGTCATCATTCTGTATCAGGCCGCCTATGGCTAGTGTGGAACCGCTTCTCACCGATACCGTGGTCCTTGCCTCACGGGTGCTGATCTGCGGGTATTTTGCATAATCCGTTTCAAGGTACCCGCTCACCAGGCTCACCTGTGGATAGAGGGAGAGCACTATATCCGAATCTCCCGCAATTTGTGGAGCTATTTGCAGATATATGCCCACCTTGACCTCATCTTTGTCATATATAGGCGTGCCGTTGTCGCTGTAGCTGGCAATTTTCGGGTACAGCAGTTTTTCACCGATCAGAATCTCAGCGTTCTCATTATCCAGCACGGATATATTCGGCTTTGCGAGCAGCTTACTATTACCATTTTTAAGCGATGCCGACACTGCAGCCGATACATTGGTAGAAAACCTGCCGATCTTTATACCGGTAGTTGAATCGCTCTCCGGTTCGGCAATATCACTCCACGACCACTCCGTACCCAGGTCTTTTGCAAATGACGTGCTGAGTTCGATAACCGATACTTCTATGTTTATCTGCCTCCGCGGCACATCAATCTGAGCCAATATGTCTTTTGCCCGCGCGATATCTTCGAACGAACCGATCAAAATAAGGACCGAACTGTTGCTGGTCGAAGCAGTCGATGTTGAAACGGCGGAAGATGAAGATGCTGACGAGGATGATGAATCGGACGACATGCCGCCGCCGGAGACAAGTGATGGCGTGATAAGATTCGGGCCTTCAATAGCTTTCAGGTTGGGTACAACTTTGGATATGACGGCAGCAAGCTCCGCAGGTCTGCTGTGCTTGCACTGCCAGAACGCTGTTTGCTCTTTGCTGGGCTCTGCATCCTTTGAAGCAGCAAATTTGTCCATGCCGGCAATTAGGTAAGTATCACCGTTCTTCTCCCAGGCAAAACCATGTACGGTTGCCAGGTTATCGAGAATGGAATCGATTGTCATCTGCTTAAGGTGCACTGAAACATCACCTTTGATATCCGGGCTGACCACAATATTTACGCCGGACCTGCGTGCAAGGGCTTCAAGCACATATTTAATGTCACTGCCGCTGGAATCGAGATCATATAATCCCACCGGTCCACTTGGCTTAGCAGACTGGGCAAGACAGCAGCCAGCCCCCGCTGACATCACGCATATGACGACCATTGTTATTATCACAATGCCATTTTTACTCAGCATCATTTGCAACACACTCCACTCCCTGAGCCTTGACCGACTCAGCGCTTCTCATCAGTCTTCTTGCGAAAAGTGTATTCCTGCCGTCGGTAAGGATCACATGGTCCGGTTCTATTGCGACCACTTTGTAGCCACCTGTGACCCTGTCTCCCATATCGACCACTTGACTCTGAGAGTGGTCGGTCTTTATCACCGCGCTGCTTCCTTTCGGTCCACTGATCGTGGCCATCAGCTCAAATACCGGCACCGGTTCTTTTGCCGCCTCAATTTGCACTGAAGTGGTGCGCTTCTGAGTTACATCCATGGGGGCAATCTTCTCATGTCCGAATTCAACGCCATCCGCTCTCCACGGGTTCATCTTGATATTTGCCGGCAGCACTCTGCCTGATGAGTTTCTATCGACTATACTTACGCCCTGCTTGGCAGAAGCAATATACATTGGGCGTGCAAACGGGTTTCGCGAAGTCTCACGCTCGATATAGGGCGCAACGGCTGCCTGAGCCCGGTTTGCTGTTTGCACTTGTGCCTGAGCCTTTTCTACAGGTGGAGGCGGCGCCTTATGCGAGACCCTGAACGCCGTGATTCCTATGGCCGCCACAAGGATGACCAATAGAGCAATAACCGTCTTTGTTTGGCTGGGATCTGTCTTTATAAAAGCCATCAGCTTGCACTTGCCTTTTCATAAACCGTTAAAAGGAGGTTATAGTTAACCTTTCCAATGCGGCTGTCAGCAGACTCTATTGAAAATGAATCGAGCTGGATCGGCATGCCGGGGTTTCTGAGCTTTTCGAGCAGCCGAGTGAGCGAAGTGAACTCTCCATTGCCCCGAACACGCACTTTATTTGCATTCCAACTGCCCAGCTTAACCTTCCCCAGAGTTATCTGTGACGCAGCAGGCGGTCCTTCAGGAACAATAGACTCCACACTCACTCCGTCAAGCTTTGCCCAACACGTAAATGCCAGCGCAAATGATTCCACACCACCCATACTCGCCAGTGGCTCTGATGCATCGCGATTGCGCTTGATATCAGCATCGCGCTTTATACTTATTACAGCAGACTTTTCTTTACGAAGCGCTTTGTTGGCACTCCAAATTTCGCGCATACTTATCGCGCTGGTTGCTATTAAATAACCACATATTATAAGCGCAACAACTCCGGCACCAATGCGCGCCTTGCCCGCTCTGTCCACATTTTCTGGAGTATAGTATTTTGCGCTGATCATCTAATGACTCTCCCCGGCAGCAGGCACTTTGCCGCCGCCTGCAGCCACTTGAGAAACAGTGACTTTCATCTGAAGTTGCAGGGAGAATTCAACATATGTTGTTCCATCCGCGCTGGATATTTTCGTGCTTGTGAGCCTTACGTCCTTAAAACAACCAGTATCACGCAGCCTGGTTATGAACTCGGTCATGGATTCAAACGAGCCAGCCTGACCGTCCAGTGTCAGTCCTACGTCTTTCTGGGAGTTTTCAATTCTGCTGAGCCAAACATCTTTGGGCACGCTGCCCAATATTGCGTCGAGTATGCTAAGCCACTTTCGGCTCCCGGTGGCAAGCTGTTTCTGCCAGTCGCGCTGGCCAATCCTGAGGTCAACTGCTGATGTGGATCTTTTCATCACAACACATTTTGACTGAACCGCTGCCAGTTCGGATTTGACATGCGTTGCTCTGTTGCGGATACTCTGGCGGCAGGCTTGGGATGCTGCCGCGACAAACAGCGTTATGCCGACGAAAACCGCTATCGCTTGCAGATGGCGGTTCACATGCATTCTGCAATATCTGCGCTCAACAATCCTTGATTGGGCTAGATTAAATGGCCTCATTCTCAAGCCGCCGCTTTCATTTGGACGTTGTCATATACAGCGTCCGAAAGCTTCCTCCCCCAATAGTCAGCACTGGCGAGACCCATGGCGGTGGTATATGAAGCGGCGTTCTCGCCGATATTACGCATTCCGCCACCCTCATCGGCTACTAGAAAGCCCGCAAATGGGTTTACTGTTCCGTTGATCTCTATCCCCCGTTCCTGCAGACATGTCCCCAACCCCTTAAGCAAAGCACCGCCGCCGCTCATAGTGATTGCACCTATCATACCTAGATAACTGCCCTCAGCATATTGGCTGGTAAAAAACCTCAGCGATCGCTGAATCTCCCTTGCAAGTCTGCCGATTACCTGCTCGCAGGGCACTTTTATCCCACCGCTGCTTGTTGATACAGTAAGCAGGCCGTCCTCGCTAATGTGCGTGCCGGGAGTGAGTTTTATCTTTTCAGCTTCTTCCCAACTCACCTGTGAATGCTCGGCTATGCGCTCGGTGAAGTCGTTGCCGCCTACAGGTACTGTGCGAGCGAACTCAGGTGCATCACCACGGAATACCGCAATCGTAGTGTTTCGCGCGCCGATAACGACGTGGGCTATAGGCTGTCCACTCCACAGAGGGCTCGACGATTTCGCGCGTGCACTTGCGCTCCTTACTGCTGCCGCAATGCCGATATCGACTGCCACCGGCTCAAGGCCGGAGCTTTCGGCAATATCCAGCACTTCGTCTACCATTGACGATGATGCAGCTGCCAGCAGTGTAAAATATACATTCCTGGGGCCCATGCTTCTCTGTGAGAGCACCCGGTAGTCAATTATCACGTCGTCCGCTGCAAATGGCGTACCCCGCGCGGCGGTGGCCTGCGCAGTCTGTTCCAACTCCTCTTCATCCGCAGCTTCGAGATGAAGCCACTTCATATAGACCGCCTGTGGCGCCAAAGCCAGCACAACTGAGCGTGATCCAAACCTGGCAGATGACCAGAGGTTCTTCACGGCTCCCGCTATAGCGGAGGGTTCGGGAAGATGCTGCTTTGATTGCAAAACAGGTATCGGCACACTGCCTGCGGACCGTATTACTATCTCTGAGCCGCGTTCCACCACCTCAACACCATTTATAGTGTGGCTGCCGATATCAAGACCTACCCTGCTTGTAAAATCGTTTTTGTTGTTGTGACCAAGCATGCTGCTTTTCCGATACGTACATATGCAGCCCCTTTGAATAACATTTCCGAAGGGATGCTAATAATAGTATCGGCAGGTGGACGCTCTGTCTTGATGAATAACCGAGGGAAGATGACTTCTGTAGACGAGTTAGATTTCTATGTTCACGCCTATATACTTCACATCGAGCCCTGTCAGTTCTATCTCGGGGGCGGAGTCTATTTTTGCCGACCCGATATTCCGGCCTGAATCGAGACCACTCCAGTCCGCTAGAACATGTTTCTTCTCGGATGAAAGCTCCAGTTCAGGCGCACCGAGCGGGATTTTGACCGCAATGTCTTCCTCTGTGGGATTAACCAGCACAATAAAACCGGCTCCATCGATGATATGACCCGAACCGTCCACGCTCTTACCGTCAGGAAAACCCAGCACATGCTGATAAGTGTCGAAGTATTTCTCGAACCGCATCCTGAAAGCAAAAAGCCTGGCCAGAAACTCCATAAACTCAGGTCGAGCCTGCTTCAGATCTATGCTGCCGCCGGCATGAGCCAGTCCGTAGGCGATCATGCTCATTTCGGCATGAAACAGCTCGTGGAGAGGACGCTTAGTAAGATTGTCTTCGCCTGCCTCGTGCCAGTTGACGCCATGCCAGCCTCCGCGGATCGCATGAAAAGGATGCTCCCAGGTCATCTGATATATCTGCTGGCGCCCTATAAGCTCGGAGTGCAAGGTGGGAAAGCTGGAAGTATCCGCAATCTGTTCCTGATCGAGTGCACAGAGTCTGTGATTATCCACCGGCAGGTTGAACGCAGAGATGACAAGATCGGCTCTGGCTTGGTGAGCCTCGCCGCAGATTGCAGCCAGACGCTTGCGTGCCTTGATCTCGAGTTCATTTTGATCCATGTGATCATGATTGCGGGCGCTGCAGGCAGGTATGTTCCAGTCGTTACCATCCCAGAATATCGATCGCGCATTCACCTCAGTTACGAGAGCCATAAAACGATCACGCACATAGTCGTAATAGTCCGACATCACGCACAGCGAAAGTGCGCCCGACCTATGCGATGCCGAGTCGGGGACTGTCCACTCCGGGTGCTCGTCTTCAACGGATGAGCGCCAGTAGCTGCAGGTGAACGGGTTTATCCAGTATCCCATATCAAGGCCAGCCTCGCTTGCGCGCTTAGCTATCTCAGAGATTCCATTGAGAAACTTGCTCGAGTCCACACGCATCGGCCATATGGCTTCCCATCCCAGGTCGAGTTGGACCACGTCATAGAATCCAGCCTGTTTGATCCGGTCTATATAATCAATCAGGAGAGTGCGGTCGTAGCCGGACAGGACCGGTTGGTTACCCTCACGCGTCACCAGCCAGGTGTCCCACACGACTGGAATGCTCTTTGCCCTTACTGCGCACCAGTTGTCCATCAGGTGTTGATTATATCTTTTGAATCCTATCTCAGGCGGACCTGCATACCCGCCGATTATGGCTGTTCCAGTGATAAGACCCTCAGTCAGCGGCACGCAGTCATGATGCTTCATCACAAGGCCGGTCGGGCGGTTAAAAGCCTCTTCACCAGTCAGAGACTCGGTGAAGAAATACAACCCCTCGCCATAGCCCCAGTAGCCCAGCACTGCACGCGAAGTATCTCCAAATACAAATGATGAATTGGGGTCGTCGACATTGACCGAATCGGGCTGGACATGGACATTATCCTCGTGGTTGGAATACGTCTTGGTATAGCGAGATATGGGCATGACCCCTTCGACCATCTCGCGGAATTTCATATTCTCCAGGGTCACGCTGCGCAATGTCCATCCGTCGAGCTTGCATGGATGCACCTTGACCCATTTCCGCAGATAGTCGGCGTCTGCTCTGGCTTCATAAAAGACAGATACTGCCAGAGGCACATCATTTATTTCAGTCTCCAACAGGACTTCGACAGTTCTGAGTTCATCGCTCCAGTTGGGAGTGCAGCAGTCCTCAAAGGTGAAGTCTTTGAAGTCGAGTGTGACTCTTTGGCCTTCGCCTGTGATGGTGATCTCAAACTCGGCTTTAGTCTCTTCCAGATATTCCTCGACGTTAAGCGTATTTACCAGGCTGGTCGTCCCAATCTTGCCTGAGATCACGTGGACTCTGCGCTGCATCCAGCCATTGCCTATCTCGAAGACCATCCCCCCAGGTATTTCCTGCACGTAACCAATAGCTTTGTCTGTCATAATCTCACTCCTCTATAAGATTGATGCAACGGGGCTCAATCTCCTTCTTATGATCGGCTGTAGAGTAGAAGCAATTGCCCATCAGAATCCGACAAAAAAGATGTGTTTCAACTATCGGCTGAGTGGGTATGAAACGGTGCATGAGTTGCCTGCTCGCTAACCCGCATTATTCACGTTCCTCGTGAATAATGCTCTCTGAGACCCGGATTATGCGCTTCCCGCATAATCCGGACTAAGCAATTTACGCTTAGTAAATTGCACGTCTTGGCCGAGAAACCGGTATATTCGAGGTGTATTTGCTAATACAAGTTCAAGGCCGTATGTTACTTAGGGGTTGACAACGAGGCAAGAAAATGGAAGAGAGTTTATGTAAATCTTTGGAGTTCAAAATACCTGCCGATACCCGCTATGTCGCGATAGTCAGGCGCGGCGTGCGCAGTCTCGCGCAGTCTGTCGGTTTCTCATGTGAAGAGGTGACGGATATGGAGGTAGCCGTCTCCGAGGCCGTCACGAACTCAGTGACGCATGGCAGTCCTGATGCAGATGTGGATGTGGTCGTTGTCAGATGCCAGGCCACAGGCAAGTGTCTGGTGGTGGAAGTGGAGGACGAGAGTCCGGCAGAGTCGATACCGTCTCCAGTGCTCATGGCCGATTCATATGACGAACACGGCAGAGGATTGGCGATAATGCGTGAGCTGGTTGATGAACTCGAAGGCAGCCGCACCGAACACGGCATGAAGGTCAGGCTGGAAAAACAGAGATCATCTTGACTCTTCGCTCCCTACTATTTCTGAGGCGGTGCCGGGAGACTTTCCTGAGAATCTTGTTTCGGCTTGGCGTATTTTGAAGAATAGAGCGGCGCGCATGCCGTCGACCTTACAATGACCTGCGTTTTGATCCCGTCTTTCTCCTGGATAATATCCTCGCCAATGGCAGTTATATTGAACATGACCCCCGTGGAGCCTTTGAATATCCCCGCCGGGATTGTAGTCGATGTGACATCCGGTCCAATGAGTGCCTTTTGTTCAAGCATTTTGGTGACATCGTTATGGGAAAGAGCAGTATCGATATTCACATCCGCACCGGATGCAGAACCGGCAGTCCAGGCGATGGTCTCGCTCTCGTTTCCGCCATATGCGACCACCCAATAGGCCAAAGCGCCCACCACAGCTTTCCATTCCAGTTTGATCGACTTTTCGATATCGATATCCTTGCCCGGATCTGCAAGCTCTATCGGCGCAAGAAAGTTTTGCGCAGCGCCTAGTGTGACGGACGTTGAACCGGTATAGTTGGTGGTAAGCTTATAGGTCCCCACAGCGGAAGCGTCATCACTTATAGGTCCCGCTTCAAAGCCTTTACCGCGTCCCGGCCAGAGTGCGGCTGTCTTGTAGTTTACCTGATCTGTCTCGCACACTGTTGATATCTGGTTGACACTAGGTTGGCCGGTCTGTATAGCCTCGGATGAACCCCAATATGTCTTTACAGTAACCTTGTCCATGCTTTGAGACTGGCTCGGCTGTTCAAACGGAGTGACCTGCATACGCGCCGTCTTTGAGAGTTTGAGCCCTTCAGGCAGCGTTACGCTTACTTCAGGGGCTGTTATCGAATTACTGGAATAAAGCTCCATGGTAATGCTTCTGACAGCAGGACTTGTCTCGGGTACCTGGTCAGATTGACTAGGGATATATGCAGGCACACCAGGAAAAACCATCCTGGATGTGGTAACTGCTATGATAAACAAAGTGCTAAGCGACATTACATATCCTCGCTATGTCTCGATGATTTCAACATTTGCTCTAGGTACTGAGACGATTTTCCCGTCGCCAAGTTCCGCCTCGAGCACACGCACCACTGCCCCCGATTCGACCTCCACCAACTCAGGCGGCAATTTTGTGACCGTGCCGAGTGCGCCGAAATACGGCTCACGTATGATTCGCACCGTGCTGCCGGTCTCCAGGCTCTGGCTGGACGATTCACTCTCACCGCTGTTGGCAGGCTCGTCCAGTGACGCAACCACTTCAGGCCGGATTACACCGGCTCTAATTTGCGTTGCGCCATTAATGGAGACCGTGCGCCCCTCCAGCGATTTCAGGAGCTTATAGGTCCTTTCGGCCATCTGGATAGAGCCGAAGCCTTCGGTAAGGATGAGTGTGGTCGGAATGTCTTCCTGGCCTGTGATCGCGACACCTATGTCATGGCCGAGATACTCTATCAGGTCAGTGTCGACTATAGCTCCGACGACTATCCCATTCACACCAATGCTGGCCGCCTTTTTGAGCGCGCCGAGTGTCACTCCGGCACCACCGATCAGCACTTGACCGGCATGGCTTTCATTTATAATGTCCTCTGTCAGTGCATCTGAAATAGAATGCGTGGGCACCACTATCTTGCCGGTCCGCTCACCCCCTACACCAAATATACCCTGAACCAGGGCACCATATGTCTGAACAACAACGCCTTCATCAGGGATCACTTCCGAGATCGTTCCTTTTATATAGGCATCAACCTCCACCGGAAGTGGTTTGAGCCGCACGCCGACATGCCCTGTTGCGCTTGTAATCAGCTCAACCGTTCCATTGTATGGGGACTTACATTCACTCTTCAGCAGGCCAAAGAATGATTTGGTCATTGCCATGACCTGACCGGCCTCAACCTTATCACCCTGCTTTATATTGAGCGCTGCAAGTGCGTCAGGCGGCTCGAGGCCGAGTATCTCTGCGACCCTTATCGTCTGCATCACACCGGGGATTTCCGTGCGCGCTACAATAGTGCCGGATTCGACTTTGTCGCCGACCTTGACCAGGACCTGCCCCTTCAACGGCAGCCTGCGAGTCTTGTTGATTATTGTGCCCGAGCTGATCTTGAGCCCGGGAGTATATGCTGTTCCCATATCTACTCCATTTCAGGCAACAGGGCACAAGTATACGTCATCGTAATCTTTCTTCGCCTATCTATACTGTTGCCTATTACCTGTTACCTAATTCTCCAGTCCCAGAGCTTTGTGCCATTCAATCAGCTTAGCGATCCTTGCGCTGTGATCTTCAGGCAGAACCATCGGGCGGCCGCGGCAGTCTATAATTAGGCCGACAACCCCACCCTCTATCTTGCACTTTCTCTCTCTGCCTCTGCCTTCGCCAACGTCCAGCTTTCGCGCAGGCTTTATTACGGCATCTATGCTTTCACCGGCGGGAATAGGCACAAGTTTGAGTGTTCCAAATGGGACTTCATATACGTCATTGCCTATTGTCACAGTGCATGCCAGTTCGCCGGGCTTGATCCTGCCGACAGGCGCAATCACATGTCCGAGCTTGATAAGGCAGTCCCGCTCAAACACTTGAGCAGCCGCCTCCGGGTGAACCACCGACAGAACTCCGAGCTGAGGCATCATAAATATCGAGTCGACAGCCAGCACAGTGACCCCTTCAGGTTGGTAGGCATCCAGCATCATATATGCCGCCTCCACACGCCTGGGGGCATGGCTCAAGACGCCGCCGCTGCCTATAATCATATCCAGGCTCATCATGTCGACCAGGGTCTGACCGGTCTCCTGCTGATCAATGCTGTCGGCCATAGTCCGCACACTCTGCACACCCTTGAGTGACCGAGCCAGAGTCTTGTGGTGTTCAAAGGCAAGCCTCAGAGCTTCGCGTGAGACTGCCTGTTCTACGCGCAGGTCTCGAAGTGTCTGTGGAATGGTGGTCGGACGGATCATTTTGTTGCGAAGGCTGTTTCTCAGGCGTGCTTCATCAAAATCGAACGGTACCCACCTGCCGATGCCGGTTGTTTTCGCTTCGGCAAGCACGTTACAGATAGAATAGCTCATACCCAGGTTGGCGCTGACAGTGCGGTTATATATTCCGCCAAATACGGAGAAGACATCAGTAGTCGCCCCGCCGATATCGGCCGCCAGCACATTGATATCGAACTGCTCCGCCACAGTCTGGATTATCTTGCCGACCGCATTCGGCGTGGACATAATCCCCGAACTCACCCAGTCGCTGAGTTTACTGTAGCCGGGAGCCTGCTGCATAACATGCTGGAGGAACAGTTCATGGATAGCTTCACGGGCGGGGTCGAGGTTTTCGCGGTCGAGCGTTGGGCGAAGATTATCTACCACACGCAGGTCCACTCTCTTATCGAGCACTTCAGCAACCGGCTCGCGCGCATCTTTGTTTCCTGCATAGATGACCGGAATGTTCATGCCGATCCCGAGTCTGGGTCGTGGATCAGCAGACACAAGCATCTCAGATAACTCGACAAGATGCTTGACAGTGCCGCCGTCCGTGCCCCCGCTCATCAGGATCATATCGGGACGCAGCTCCCTGATGCGTTTGACCTTTTCAAAGTCCTTGCGCCCGTCGTCTACTGCGATGACATCTATGATAATAGCGCCCGCACCGAGTGCAGCACGCTCTGCACTCTCCGCACTCATGGCCTTGACCACTCCGGCAACTGTCATCTGCAGACCGCCGCCAGCACTTGAGGTGGAAAGATATATATCCACACCCGAGCCATCGCTCTGAATCGGTGTTATAATATGGTTGTTCTCATCAAGAATACGTCTGCCTGCGAGTTCCTCGACTTCTCTGACGGCATTTACTACGCCTACGGTCACATCGTCAAATGGAGCCTCCACAGTGGTCGGAGCCTCGCCCCTGACTACAAGTCTGTATTCATCGCCCTGTTTTTCAATTAGAATTGCTTTGGTTGTCGTGCTGCCACAGTCGGTGGCCAGAATGCTATTGATCTGCGTCATTTATCACCATGCTTCGTTTGCAGTGAGTATGTACAGATTCTATCATTTATGGCAATTGGGGGCAATGGTTTTGTGCTCAAAAGAATATGACTCGGCTGCCTGCTACCGGTCTGCACGCAAACATCTCCGGCACAAGCTCCAGGGGATCGTAATATTCACTTACCATTTTATGCTCGAAGTCAGGATAAACGTCTTTAGGGATCAAAACAAGTATGCAGCCGCCGAGGCCAGCGCCGAGTATCTGCGCGCCGAGCACATTTGGAGATGACAGTGCAATATCGACCATTTTGTCGATCTGTGGAGTGCTGCATCGATATGCTCCGGGCAGGCAAATGAGGTCGACGTTCGCTTCTTTGCGCTCGGCTTTAGCGATAAGAGTATCCATCGCCGCGTCCGAATAATCCGCAACACCATTGGTGTAGTGGTCCGCATCAATCCACTTCGCAACACGATCACCGTCATGAGAGGCATTCATCAGACTCCCGTAATCGGCGATTTCTCCATTTCTAATCAGTTCACCACAATGGCGTGCCCTTTCACATTCAGCCAGACCAAAGATCACCGCGCTCCGCACAGTATATCCTTCCGGCTGAGGCACATGAGAATTCAGATATTGATCGCAAAAATCAGCCGGCAGATTTGCTTTTACCTCTTCCAGAGTCATCACGTCTGGAATGGCCTTCAGCATTCGCAGCAGATCGACATGACTGACGCCCAGGTTGCTTGTATTAATGTCGCGCAGGTGTTCGATTTTGGATGCATATTTTTGGAATCTGATTTTGAAGAGTTCTCTGCCCATTGCGTAACATGCCAGGCGGTGATTGAATACATCCTTGGCCCCCATTGTCTTGTGAGCCTTGATCTGTGAGTTGCATACAACAAACAAATACTCTGAAGGAAATGGCATGGTATCGATCATTCTAAACGGCAGGAAACCGACATTTATAACTCTGCCTATTTGAGCAAATTTCATTGCGGCATGGTCTGCCGAGCCACCGCGTGTTCCCACATACCACTCACCCTGACCGCACAGCTCCACGAACTGCTCCGGCGTGAGGTCCATGTCGTTTATATGGGCGATGGCTTCAGCAACAGCCACAACCAGCGCTGACGATGAACTCAAACCAGCAGCCATAGGCACATTGCCCGCAGCAACGATGTTCATGCCCTTGATCGGCACGTGCGGGTAACTAGTCTGGAAACGGGCTATAGGAGCCATTACATAGTGCGACCAGTCGCCTGGAGCACTTTCGAGACGGTTTTTGATGGCGGCACTGTCTACAAATGTCTGCCAATCGCTGCCATCGCAGTCGGCTATGATCTCGTCAGTATCAAAACTTCGGCCCGGTATATCGCGAGAGCGCATATTGTGCAGCACTACTTTGCGGTCATTGCGCGCTCCGACTATCAGATATAGGTCTCTGTCGATTGCGATCAGATTCGCATAGCCGCCCTGCCTATCTATATGGCGTCCCATTATATTGACTCTGCCCGGCGCCCTTGTAATAATTACTGGCTCATCACTGAAGTGGCTTACATAGCTGCGGAGCATCGAGATGACCTGACGCCGCTTGCCATCAGATATAAGGGGGTCACCATAGATTTGATTGAAATAACTGCGCGCAGGGCTTTCGTCTGATTCCAAGCAGCGGAGCCATTCGCTTGCCGGACGTATCGTCTTAGGCACTTCCCATACGGATACCCGTTTTCGACCGGCAAGATAATCATCTATCGCCCTAAGCTCCTCAGGCGTGTTGAAGGCCATTACCTGCTCTGCGTAATCCACTGGAACCAGGGTTATCTTTGCCCCGGACTCGGCCAGGATGCCTATGATGTCGGTGAGATATTCTTCGTGCTGTGCATTGTCTGAAGTGAGCTTGCTTATCGCCGAATAGAGCAGTGGAGCCTTGATCATATAAATCGACTGATTGGCATAACTGATATTTGAAAGCGTATCCTGAGATAGTTCGTGCCCATTGACTTTCACCGACAGATCACAGTCGGAAAATGCGGAATCGAGATCAGTCTTTTTGATAGGATTGCCGTTTGCAATCAAGTCCCAAATCGGACCAAGCGCAAGGGCAGCTTTCTTTTCAGACTTCATGTATGCAAGTGCAAGGCTCTTGGCATCGTCTGCGGATATATCTGAGTCATTTGCAGAACGCATAAGCACCTTGAGCATTTGTGCTCGCGAGATGTCGAAGTCTTCAACAATCCCCAGCACATTCGAGCCATCATCGCATACGATCTTGCCCGCGCTCGGAAAATCGTCGATGTCACCCACCAAAATGGCCATATCGCTGCCGGACTCTCGAAACTTGCTTATAAACGAGCGCAGCACAGACTCATCTATAACCTTATCCCCTGCAGCAATAAACACATCGCCGTCGTAGTCCATTGCCTGCAGGAGCCGGGTTGCAGACCTGGCTGCATTGCCTGTGCCTTTTTGCTCCTTCTGGTGACAGAAAAACAAATTACCCGGCGCAAGGGATGCCGCCTGGATAACCTGCTCCATGAACTGGCCGACCACAACATAGTGGTTATTGATATCACAGGCGCAATAAGTCTCGATTGAACGCTGGATAACAGGTTTACCGGCAAGTTCGAAGCAAACTTTGTGCAGATGCGGAGACCTCATGCGGGAGCCTTTACCCGCAGCAAGGATTATGGAGGTAATTTCATTATTACTCGTCTTTTCCAAACCTGATCCACCTCGATCTCTTATATCTTCTGATTAGCGAGGTGGCGGGAGAGGTCCTTCTTGGCAAGGATAACCTAGTTCTTTTAGAATGTCTGGCCAGTCGGTACGGTTCGGTCTTTCCCTGTAAGACCGCCCGATTGTGCGGAACACTTTTTGTGCCCACTGTTGCTGATCTGCGCTGCCCTGCGATTCCAGAACCCATAGAGACTTAACAAACTTTTCTCTTTCTGTGGCACTGGGCAAACACTTCAGCACAGCTATCATCGCTTCGTCAGGCACATACCACCTCAGCAAAAAGTTTGATGAGTAATCTCTATGTATGCCGATATTGCTTTTACATAAACGAACCCAGTGATGAACATGATGCGGGTCGACATGCTTTTTCCAATAAGCAGCCAGAGGTCCTTCTTGCGTTTTGGCCGGTAAGTTGAAGAATACTATTTTCGTACGTGACTCGACCGCTCCGCAATATGGGCAGCGGTAACGTGTCCATTCCCATTTGCTGGAAATACACACTATGGCAATCAGACATATTAAGAGAACAAATGGAGTTAGGAACTTCTTAGTCATGTTCTTATCATTCAACAAAGACCTTACAGATATTTACACTCTCCACTCTTTTTCAGGTATTCCAGCATTAATGAAAATATTGCGCAGTGTTCCCACTGGTAAGTCACGACCAGCGTGCTCAGGCACGATAATCTGTGCTTTGCGTTCAGAGTTACGCCATTTACGGTGGCTGCCTTGCTGGGAGACAAGCTCAAATCCATGACGACGAAGAATCTCTTCAACGTCGCGGCATTTCATCCTGCGTATGCGTTCTCCCATCAGGCTGCTATCTCAGTGATTATCGCCTCCGAAGAGACTTCGATTGGGTCCTGCTGAAGATAAAGAGCAATTGCCTCACGAATATTCTTCAGGGCTTCTTCCTGTGTTATTCCTGCTGAAACACAACCAGGCAGTTCCGGGCACCAAACCGCCCAGTCACCGGTCTCGGTATCTTGTTCAAGCACCACTCGCCATTTCATTATTGCTACGCCTCCATGACTCGCTCGCTGTGGGTATTTTACCATGACACTTGTAATAAATGCCTGATCCCTTAATAAGTTTTGTCTCTCTTAGCTATCCTTTTCATATTCAGGTGGTGTAAAAGGCACCATAGTGAACCTCCCCAAACTTGAAAGCCGGAGCGCATCACTACACTCCGGCCCATATAACCATCAAACTATCTAACTATCAAACCATTATGCCTTGCATGAAGCAGGCGCACCCCTCATCTGCTTGATCTTCTTTGTAAGCAGAGGCAGAATTTCGAGCGCATCGCCGACAAAACCAAAGTCCGCAATCGAGAAAATTGGGGCATTGGGGTCTTTGTTTATGGCTATGATGGTATCCGAACTCTTCATGCCCACCTGATGTTGAACTGCACCGCTTATACCACAGGCGATGTATATCTTGGGGCAGACAGTCTTGCCTGTTTGGCCGACCTGGTGCGCATACGGTATCCAGCCAGCATCCACAGCAGCACGGCTCGCTCCCACTGCAGCGCCTATCTCATCCGCAAGCTCGCGAACGATAGAGAAGTTCTCAGGGCAGCCAAGACCGCGTCCACCTGAGATGATGATATCTGCATCCACCAGGTTTACCTTCTCGCCCACACTCTCGATAAAATCGAGCACCTTGCTCCTTGAGTTAAATAAATTAGTCTTGGGAGTAAGGTTCACAATTTCAGCCTTGTCCGATGTGCGCTTGGCGCTTGTCGGGAAGACTTTGTGACGAACAGTGCTCATCTGCGGCCTTGTGTAAGGGCACAGGATCGTCGCCATAATGTTCCCGCCATATGCAGGCCTGGTTTGGTGCAACAGGCCGTCTTCGCCTATCTCAAGGCCGGTGCAGTCTGCGGTAAGACCGGTGTAGAGATTGATTGCCACACCGGACATAAAGCTGCGACCTGTCGTGGTCGCGCCAGCCAGGAAAATTTCAGGCTTGAGTTCACGGGTGATATCAGTAAGCACACGGCAGTAGCACTCGGCATCGTAATTTTCAAGTTCGGGCGCTTCGCATACATATACCTTGTCTACAGGATAACTCGCCAGTTCTTCTACAGCTTCGGAAATGTTATTGCCCAGGATCACTACAGCAAGCTCTGTGTTGCGGTCATCGGCAAGTGTGCGGCCAACATTTATAAGCTCGAATACGACAGGAGCCACCTTGCCGTCTCTCTGCTCGCCGAATACCCACACTCCCTTATACTTTGAGAGGTCTTCACTGGCCTGTTTTTCGATATTGATCGAAATAGCTTTGAAGTGGCAGGCCGATACACATGCGCCGCACATCGTGCAGTTTTCTATGGTAATGGTAGCAAGTTTGTCCTTGACCTCAATAGCATTGCTTCCGCAGCTCTTTGCGCACAGCCCACAGCCATTACACTTGGACGCATCAACCGATATGGACATCTCACACTACCTCCATGCACTTTAATACATCATACAGCTTGTCGGCGAGCTCGGGGTTCTCGCCCTCAAACGTCTCGCCGCCGCCTCTGCATGGCGGAGTCATGATCTTTACGACCTGCGTTGGCGAGCCCTGCAGCCCGACTTTATCTGCCGGAGCATCTACATCAGCCGCACCCCACATAGTAATCTGGGCTTTCTTCGCAGCCATCTTGCCGCGCAGGCTGGGAGTGCGGGGTTCGTTTATCTCTTTGACGACCGTGAGCACCGCCGGCAGCTTCACCTCGCAGACTTCGTAACCGTCTTCGATCAGGCGCTTGACTGTCATCTTCTTGGAGTCCAGCTCCTGGATCTGGGCGACATATGCTACCTGGGCATAATTTGCATGCACTGCGATCCCAGGACCTACCTGGCCGGTGTCGCCGTCGATGGCCTGCATTCCGCAAAAGACCATATCCGGCTCCAGTTTCTTAACGCCCATAGCCAGAGCAAACGATGTGCACCATGTATCTGATCCGGCAAACGCGCGGTCGCAAAGCAGGATTGCATCGTCAGCGCCGAGGGAAATAGCCTCGCGAAGGGCATCTTCAGCCTGGGGAGGACCCATCGATATAACGGTCACCGTAGACTCTTCGCCTGCGGCAATCATTCTTTCTTTAACACGCACGGCTTCTTCGAGGGCATACAGATCGAACGGGTTGATCTGGGTCTCAACGCCTTCGCGCACGAGGGTGTTGGTCTCCGGGTTGATCTTGACCTCGGTGGTGCCGGGCACTTGCTTAATACAGCAGCAGATTTTCAATCGAAATCACCTTATAATGCATTTTTTGTATTATGAACCCCGGTACAATACAGGGCTCACCGGATATTGTATAATGTTTTATCGCCATATGGCAAATCTGGAGTGCGGAAGTAATATGAAATCAATCGAATGCTTTATATGTTATCTGAACGATAATTACCTGTGGGGACCGCCTATGCTGGTCCTGCTGCTGGGCACACATTTGTTCCTTACGATAAGGCTGCGCGGCGTCCAGCGATATATTCCTCTGGCGATAAAATTGTCTCTCGGTAGATCGAAGGAGGGTGAGGGTGATGTCAGCCAGTTTGGAGCACTCATGACTGCACTGGCCGCAACAATCGGAACTGGCAATATTATCGGTGTTGCTGCTGCGGTTGCAGCGGGTGGACCGGGAGCCGTGTTTTGGTGCTGGATGACCGGCGTGCTGGGGATCGCCACAAAATACTCCGAGGCACTGCTGGCCGTTAAATTCAGAGTTCAAACAAAAGATGGCCACATGCTTGGTGGACCCATGTATGCGCTTGAGCGTGGTCTCAAGATGAAATGGGCTGGCGTGCTTTTTGCGATATTCACCACCATCGCGGCGTTTGGAATAGGCAATATCGTACAGGCAAATGCACTCGCGCAGCGTGCCAATAGTGCATTTGGCGCTCCGTATTGGGTGTCGGGAATAATAATGACTATTCTGACAGCAGTTGTAATCCTTGGTGGAATAAGGTCTATAGCAAATGTCTGCTCGGCGTTAGTTCCATTTATGGCAGTAGTCTATATTCTCGGCAGCCTGATTATTCTCGCCACAGGATTTGCTCATATCCCATATACAATAGCACTCATATTCAAATCGGCATTCACCGGACAGGCTGCAATAGGCGGTTTTCTCGGGTCCACCATAATGGTCGCCGCAAGATGGGGAATTGCCAGAGGATTGTTCTCAAATGAGTCCGGCCTTGGCTCCGCTCCGATAGTCGCGGCTGCGGCACAGACAAAAAACCCCGTCCGTCAGGCGCTGGTATCATCCACCGGCACATTCTGGGATACAGTCGTTGTCTGCGCGATTACCGGCTTGGTACTCGTCAATACGGGGGTCTGGAAGATGCATTTCGACGGTGGTGCGGGCGCTCTCACTGCGGCCGCATTCGGCACCGTCCACAGCCTTGGACCAATTGTGCTGACTATTGCCCTCGCGACATTCGTGTTCTCGACAATACTGGGCTGGTCATACTATGGTGAGAAGGCGTTGGAATATCTGGTCGGGCGGCGGGCGATTTTGCCATATCGAATAATCTGGGTAGGCCTGGTTATGTTCGGCTCAGTATCCACTCCCACTCTCGTCTGGGGGTTCGCCGATGCTGCAAATGCTCTTATGGCTCTGCCAAACTTGCTATCGCTTCTACTGCTCAGCGGCGTGATTGTTGCGGAGACACGTAAGTACTTGTGGGAAAACAACCTGGATGAAACTGCGCCGACATCAATGGAGCAGAAAAGCTAAATCATTTGGCTTCTGCCAGCAGGGTGTTGCTGGCAAAGCCGGGCACAATTTCTTCCAGCAGGTTGCGCATCTCAACGGTATCACCCGCATTTATGAGCTTGCGCAGCCTTTTTATGACCTCACCTACCTCTTCGCCAACAAAATACTGCGGTCTTCGCACTATGAAAAATCCGTCACAGTCGGCAGGCTCCATTATCTCATCGGGTGTAGTAAGAGCCTCATACAGTTTCTCACCGGGCCGCAAGCCACTGTATATAATGGGGATATCAACGTTGGGCTCATATCCGCACAGCCGAATCATATCGCGAGCAAGATCAACAATCCGCACCGGTTCTCCCATATCCAGCACATACAGCTTGCCTGAATCGCCCGATGCACTTGCCTGCAACACAAGCTGCACTGCTTCAGGTATGGACATAAAGAAACGTGTCATGTCCGGGTGTGTCACATAGACCGGTTCTTTTTTCATAATTGCTTCATGGAAGATCGGCACTACACTGCCCCTACTGCCCAGAACATTACCAAAGCGCACAGTGACATATTGCGTTGACGAATACCGTGTAGTCGCCGCCCTGACAACTTCTTCGCACAGCCACTTTGTGGCTCCCATCACGCTGGATGGGCTTACAGCTTTATCCGTGGAGATCAGCACCATTTTTTTGGAGGCGTAAATCCCACAGCATTCTGCCACAACACTGGTGCCTATGACATTATTTTGTACTGCCTCAAGCAGGTTGCTTTCCATAATAGGCACGTGCTTGTGCGCAGCAGCATGAAATACAATATGCGGACGATGTGCTCGAAAGACCTGATCAATGCGTACTTCATCAGACACGGACGCTATGATAACGCGAAGTCTATCCACTTTGTCAGGGAAAGTATGCGCGAGCTCCTGAAAAATCTGATGGATTGAATTCTCGCCATGGCCAAGAAGCACAAGTGTGGCAGGATTTTGTTTCATAATCTGGCGGCACAACTCAGAACCTATGGAGCCGCCTGCGCCCGTCACCATTACCCTGGCACCGGTCAAACACTCACCAACACTGTCTATATTTATGCGCACCGGCTGACGTCGGAGCAGATCTTCGACACTGATCTCTTCCATACGAAACGAGGCTTTACCGTTGAGGACTTCCTCCATACCGGGGATTATCTTGACCGGGACTTTCTTCTTGCGGCATGCCAAGACATACTCGCGTATTTTGGCTCCGCTCGCGCTGGGCATGGCAATTAACACTTCATCAACGCTGTGCTCTTCCAACATTCTATAGAGTTGCTTTAGTGGACCAAGCACACGCACTTTTCTGATATACTGGCCTTTTCTTTCAGGAACGTCATCCAGAAAGCCTCTCACATCATACTGAACACTGACTTCGTCTGTAAGTGCATTCAGCAGTCTTGCTCCAGCAGGACCGCCGCCGAGTATGACTACCCGCCGTGGGCGGGTATCCTTTGGTATAACCTGAAACATTCCCCTGCCGTAATTGGCGCTCAAACTTGCCATTCGGAGCAGGATTCTTACTCCACCCACCAGTACTATACTGAACATCCAGAATATTATGATTACTGAAAGTGGAAAGGCCTTACCCTCACAGGCATATTGAACACCCAACAGCGCACAAAGCCCTACGGTATTTGCTCCTATTACACTCGCTATTGTCTCAATACTGGCAAAGCGCCAGGCATACTTATAGAGCCGGAATGCATGAAAAACAAGAAGGTAAAGGCAGAGGACCAGAGCAAAGCGAACAGAGTGGCCTTGATTGAATTTCTCGAAAATCTGTGAAAGAGTGAGGGTGTCGTAACGCAGCCACAGCGAGAGTATGAGCGCAGCGCTCAGCGCCAGTAGGTCGCTACAGATCAGCATGAGTAGGCCTGCACGAGAACGAATGCGCCGAAATACACGAGCTGTTGCTTCGTTCATCCTACTACTGCATCCTCCCTTGATTTTTCGGCAATAAGGTGCGCCATCTGCACGCCAAATCTCGGCCGGAAATAATGATTGTCTCGAAATTGTATAAATATCTTACCTGGTAGACGCGCTTGGTATTCTAACACTATGATTTCTCGATTGTCAATACGCAAGCACGCTTAATGTCGATCCAATCTGCAGCCGACTGCAACGTCTAGTCAAGTTAGCCCTTTGTTAATCTAGCCAACAAGCAGGTTTTTGTGCTCTTCTCCACTTTTAGCCCGAGTCTCTTTGCTGCCGAGCAGTTTTCAATCAGTTTGGGCAGATCATCCTTGTAATCCGACTTCACAAAAACATTAAGTTCAAGTACACCGCTCGTATAGCGACGGCGTTTGAGTTGAGTAATACCAGGCAGGTCACGAATCACATCTTCAAGGCTGTTTGCAGCCATGATACCCTTGAAACCCGTAATTTTCACATATATAAATGGCATCATATCGGCTGGAGCCACCAAAAGGTCCTCCGCCAATATTGTGCCGATCCTCAATCCCACTCTGTTCAGTCCGGCCTCGGCAGACAGGCTCTTCGTCTGATCCAAACCATCGGCGCATGCGCTGGTTGATGTGAGCAGTTCGCCGGTATCGGTGTAGTATGCCTTTGTATCCATGCGTCCCCGGCTCCGATATAGTGTCACGCCGCCATAATCGTCCTGATCGACATAATCGACGCTTGCCTGGCCTGTCACCAGTATATCCACATCGAACTCACTGCCGATTGTTCGCAGCGAGTCCTCATCTCCATTGACTGCGCCGGCAGCCGATGCATCTACTTTAAGGCACCTTTGCTGTTTATCGTCGATTACACTGAAGCCCGCTGAAATCAACTGCTTACAGACCGCGGACTTGGCAATAGAATCGGACACCAGCACACCTACCCGCCACTGGCGAGTGAGCCCAAGTGCCTTCAACATTTGTGCTAACGGTCGGTTGCTGACAGTCGCTTTGACCTTTACTTTAAAGAGTCCTTTTTCCGTTGACGAAGAGAGCACCTGGTCGCAAGTTGCATAGCCGTTCGGCTTGAGTAGTATCTCATCGCGCACCACGCTGTAATTTCTGCCGACCGTCACCGAGTCTATATATGTTCCAAGCCCTTTCATTATTGCGTTTCGCAGAGCGTCGGCAACGGCCTTTTCTTTCGCGTTTGGCAAATCAGCCGGAGCTTCACCTTCGGCAATGACAGTTGCAGTCTTGGCAGGATGTTTTTCAGCCGATTCACAGCATACCGTGCAGCAGACCAGCATTCCCAATATGACGAGGCAGGACAAGTGTTTCATTGAGCAGTCACGCTCCCTCCAGCCACCACATTAATAGTATCCATTGGCAATATCGCGCGGGCGAACATTTCGTCCACCGCATTTTTGCATGCATCGCCAAATGCTTCCGAGGCCACTGTCTGATCCAGAATACAGGTCGTCGATCGCGGCACGCTCGGTGTTGAAGGTTTGTTCTGTTCGCCCTGGATATTTACATGGTCAGACCAATAAAGACCGCTTCGTGATCCCACCCCGTCCAGCGAACAAGAGAAAATCACCTTGCCTGCACAGTCCGAGTCAAGTTCACCGATATCGTATATGCGCAAATTCCCCGAAACACGCACGGTCTGCGTAGAGTCTATAGAGACTTCCCAGTCCATCTGATGATATAACCGAGCCTGTTCATAATCACGTTTACGATGCTCCCATCGATCATGATCACGGCGGTAATCGTGCATGTCTTCTTCCCATCGCCTATGGTCGCGAATAAAATCAGGGTCGTTCGACCGGCTGCCGTCCACCTCACTATATTTGTGAGCGCCAAAGATGCCGAACTTGCGTTCGTTGGGGTCCGGTTCATGCGGTCGACTAGGTTCAGATTCGCTAAACGGCGCCAGAGCAGAAGTGCGGCATCTCGGAGTGTTTGCACTGTAGTCTGTCTGAGTGGTATATGCCGCCACATCCACAACAGCAAGTGCGCGCGCTCCATCCGCAGCCTTGCGAATCTGCATAATATCATCGCTGTCCAGGTTGCCGTCCTTTTGGTGCAGCAGCGCCATATATATGAGTTCCTTGAGGTCCTGGCGGCCAACACATTCAAAACCGGTCCCCTCCGCCAAAGCCGAGGTCATCTTGCCCGCCAGATCATCAATTGCCGATGTCGGTATCTTATCACTCCTGTCACCGGCGCGGGAAATTACAATCATTTGTCTATACTTGCCAAGGTCAGCAAGGGCAGTTGTAGACAGAGCCTGGGGGATTGAATCGACCGAGGGGTATCCGGCAAGCACACTCTTTAGCTGGCGCTCACATGGAGCTGCCAGTGCGCTGATCGTGCGTATATTGCCGGTTTCTTTGACGATCGATTGCTTTGCTGCTCCACATGTGTCTGTGCTTTCATCCGAGTCGAGCCAGGACCGCATCGCCACAGGTAAATCCGGCAAGTCCGACTTGCTGTTTTTGCCCAGAACACCTTTATTGATGATATATAACAGGTCCATATCAGGATCGATATTGTCCAAGCCCGAATCAAGCTGGATATACTGCCAGTCGATGGTGTCACGCCCCGGCTTTAGCTGACGTGACACCCAGTCATCCGCAAGCTGCCTGCTTGCATTGGATATCACGCAGAGCCGTTTTACCTGGTATCTGTCCAGTATGCTGCCGCGCTCCTCCAAACGCATTAAGTCCAGATTGGATTTGCACAGCCTGTCCAGTTCCCAATTTAGCCACTTCTCATTCGGAGCACTTACGATGATTTCCCAGCCGTTACGCCCCGAGGCTTTAGCTGCATAGAGCAATACTTCACCAGCATCAACAGCTGCGGGCGGATATGGCAGCAGCTTCTTCTCCTCGTCTATCAGCCGGCGCGCTTTCTCGCGGTCGATCACAAAGAGCAGGCTGTCTTTGTCCTTAAGGCGTCCCTTGCCGATCAGCAGATTGGTAGTGGTAATGTAGCTTTCATTGCGTACGCCGAGCCTGAAGAGATATTTGCTGATGGACTCCAACTTTTCGGTGGTGACGACTTGGATTTTGTGCTCGCGCAGGATCCTTGATACCGTCACTTTTGATGCGTACGCACTCGAGCATGCCATCGTAAAAAAGAGCATTGGTATTATGAGATTGCGATTACGCATAGCTATGCCCTCCCAACGTATATAAAGCCCAAAGCGGCAAATCGAGAGCCATGGCTGCTGCCGCTCGGCCAAGTGTTGGATATGTAAAAACCTTATATAAAAATAGACGTGTATATTCGCTGTATCTTTCCAATCGAGAGTCATGATTTGTTAACAAGGGAGGAGAATGTGCGCAGAGCAAGAAGAAGCTCATGTATGCATTAGTTGCTGAGGCATAATTGCTTTTCATATAGAGGGATTTACCATGATAGATATCTCAGAACGAATTGGCGAACGATTCAAAAACATGTCGCGCGACCAGATTGAGGCCTTTCAATCTGAAGCACTGCCAAAAACAGTCGCACAGGCTGCAAAGTCGCCATGGTTTGCAGCCAAATTTAAGGAAATGGGCATCGAGCCTGGGGATATCAAGTCCAGAGACGATGTAACCCGGCTGCCTTTCACCACAAAAAATGATCTTCGGCTGAGTTATCCTGCTCAAATGCTGACCGTAGACCCGGTCGATATCATACGGATGCACACTTCCAGTGGAACCACAGGCAAACCCACCGCCATCTTTCATACTGCCCAAGATGTCGCAAACTGGGCAGAGCTGATGGCTCGATCATTGTATCTCGCAGGTGCAAGACCCGATGACGTCTTTCAAAACATGTCCGGCTATGGTCTGTTTACAGGCGGCCTGGGTCTTCATTACGGTGCCGAAAGACTTGGGATGTGGGTTATTCCCGCGGGACCCGGCAACACTGCGCGCCAGATATTGCTGATACGCGACTTTCATGTAACCGTCATTCATGCGACCCCGAGCTATGCCATGCATGTAGCCGAGCGCATGATCGCGGAAGGTGACGATCCGCGAAGCCTCGGCATCAAGATAGCCGCTTTGGGAGCAGAGCCTTATACCGAAGAAATGCGCCATAAACTGCAGGACCTCTACGGTTTCAAGGCGATGAACAGCTACGGACTTAGCGAGATGAACGGTCCCGGCGTGGCGTTTGAATGCAAATATCAAAACGGCATGCACATCTGGGAAGACTCATACCTGGTCGAAGTCATAAATCCAGACACACTCCAGCCTGCCGCCGAAGGTGAGGTAGGAGAACTTGTCCTGACCACACTCCGGCGCACCGCCATGCCACTGATCAGATATCGCACCCGCGATCTTACGCGACTAATCACCGATGAATGCCCATGTGGCTGCAAGCACTCACGGCTGTCGCGGTTTGTAGGCAGATCGGACGATATGCTCATCATCCGGGGAGTAAACGTCTTTCCCAGCCAGATCGAAGAAGTGCTCATGCGCAACAAGTGGCTGGGCGGCAATTATGTGATAGAACTCACCAAATCCGCCGCTCTCGATCAGATGAACATCAAAGTGGAACTGTCCAAAGACGGCTTTGATGGAACCGTCGAGACACTGCGCAAGCTGCGCGGCGACCTTCAGCGTCAACTCAAAGAGCAGATCGGCTTTACCGCAGCAGTCGAAGTCACTGAACCGGGCAGCCTGCCGGCAAGCGAAGGCAAAGCCAAAAGAGTCGTTGATTTGAGATCTTAGATTTTATATTGAGTATTTAGCGGGCGAATCAGAGGTAATCGATATGTATAATGAAATTAGAGTATTTGTAGAAAATAAGTCCGGCAAGCTGGCTAAGGTGGCCGGTGCGCTCGGCAACGCGGGAATTGATATCATAAACATTGAGCTTGCGGACGAAGGTCAGTTTGGCGTCTTCAAACTTCTTACTGCCGATCCACAAAAAGCAAAGCAGGCCCTTGAGAATGCGGGGATGACTGTCGCATTCAACAAAGTGGCCGTAATCGAGATTGCCGATCAGCCTGGCAGCCTGGTCAAACTTGCAAAGGCACTCGAAAATGAGGGAATGAGTGTGCAGGATGCCTATGGCTGCATCCTCGACAGGGGCAAACGTGCCATATTTGTCGTGAAAGGCGATAACCTGGAAGCGATAGAGTCTGCCGCAAAAGGCGCGGGGCTGAAGGTTTTGGATTCACTGGAATAGTCATTATATGAGTGACCGGTGGCTTGTTGCCAGCAGCCTGATGGCACCCTCTACATATGATCATCCCGGCAAGAAGTTGACCCTGCCTTATTTTTGCGCTATACTACATCGGGTTTGGGCTATGTCAGCATGCCCTTGTGCGACTGACTCCTTGCCTCCGCAACCACAAACAATCCCGAGGTGAAAACATAAATGTCCGGTCATTCCAAATGGCATAATATAAGACTTCGCAAGGGCAAACAGGACCTGCAGCGAGGTAAAATATTCACAAAGCTCGCCCGCGAAATAATCGTTGCGGCAAAAGAGGGCGGCGGCAACCCGGAAGCCAACCTGCGGCTGCGAATGGCTGTTCAAAAGGCACGAGAAAACTCTATGCCCGCCGATAACATCAAACGCGCGATTCAGCGCGGCACCGGCGAAATTGAGGGAGCCAACTTCGAGGAGATTACCTATGAAGGGTATGGTACCGCCGGAGTGGCGGTCCTTGTTCCATGTCTCACGGATAACCGCAATCGGACGGTTGCCGAACTTCGCAATATTTTCTCCAAAAACGGCGGCAATTTAGGTGAAATGGGCTGCGTGAGCTGGATGTTCGACCAGAAGGGCATGGTACAGATAGCTGCAGATAAATCTGATGAAGACAGCGTGATGATGGCAACCATGGACGCCGGCGCCGAAGACATCAAAGTTGAGGAAGATGTCATTGAAGTAACATGCCCGCCGGATGCTCTGCCAAAGGTTCGTGATGCTCTGACCGGGGAAGGAATTGAATTCACCTCTGCTGAATTGACCATGATCCCGAAAAGCACAGTCCGGGTGGAAGATATAAAAGAAGCAAGTCGCATTCTTCGATTAATGGATGCGCTCGAAGATAACGACGATGTGCAGAACGCTTACGCCAATTTTGATATCCCCGATGATATCCTCCAGGAAGCTGCCGGATAACTCGACATAATTTTTTTCGCATGATGCGAACCGACGAGCCAGCAATGTCGTCAAACAGGCGGGACGGTGAGCACTATGATCAAAATTAAGGTCGAATGGCGTTATAGGTGTCCAAGTTGTGGAACTGAGTTAGTCTCCGATTTCTTTGCCGATTCTGCCGAGGGTTTGTCTTGCCCATGGTGCGGCAGCATGTGTCCTGATGCACGCAGCTCCTGCGATGATGAGATCAAAAGCTATATCGAAAGGGTCGTAAGAGAGACGGAGCAGAGAGCAAACGGGATATTAACTGCTCAAAGCTAAGCAATTTATGCTGTGTAAATTGCACGTCTCGGCCTGAATTCCGTATTCAGAACACATATCTCTGATACAAGTTCAAGGCCGTAATTTACTTAGCTATCATTTATTTATACTTTGACTAAGAGCCGGGAGCTAGCCTCCCGGCTCTTGGCTTACCGTGGTATAATATTGCGATTATGGCAAAAGACACAAAAACCAAACCCCAGGAAGTTTCGATCACCAATCGTAAAGCCTGGCATGAATATTTTATAGACGATCAGTTCGAGGCCGGGATCGTGCTCGTAGGCACCGAAGTCAAGTCTCTGCGCCTGGGCAAAGCCAGCATAACAGAGGCTTTTTGCAAGATTGAAAACGGCGAACTCTGGATACATGGGATGCACATTGCACCGTATGAACAGGGCAACCGGTTCAATGTGGACCCACTGCGCCCGCGCAAATTGCTCATACGAAAGGCTGAGATCGAGAAGATCAACCGGAAGCTCCAGGAAAAAGGCTTTACACTAATACCCCTTAAGCTCTACTTCACTCGTGGCTACGCCAAGCTCAATGTCGGTCTTGGACGGGGCAAGAAACTCTATGACAAGCGCGAGTCAATCGCTGCCAAAGACGTAGAGCGTGAGCGCCGCCGTGAGGAGGCATCCAGACGAGATTAATCTTGAGCGGCAAGATTTCGCCTGCGATAATACAGAGCCACCAATATCGGTATTGCCCAGAACGGTGAGTAGACAGCCAGCCAGATCAATAAACCGGCTATGCTGCTGATTGTCCTGCCGAGTGAGGCGACAGCGCCGGTCATACTCTTATGAATTTGTGATTGCACCGGCTTTGCTTTCGCTTTTTCATCCAACGTCAGGTCAATTGTGGACATGGCTGCTGTGGACTTCAGATATTTGATGCGTCCTGCCGTCTCCTCTATCTCTCCGCGCACACGGTATAACTCATTTGAAACAGTAATGATGTCGTTTATACGATGTGCTTTATTCATTATTTCCAGGTATTGACGCTCCTCAGCGCGTTTGTTTCGCAGGCGGGATTCAAGATCGACTAGTTCACCAGTCACATCTTCACCGTTGATGCTCTTTGAAGTAATCTTACCGAGTGCGCTCAGTCTTTCTATAGCACGCTCAAACGAACTGACCGGCACACGGATTATCATGGTTTCCGAGGTCGATGAGCCTGCATCCCTTGTCAATGAAGAATCCGAGACATAGCCCCCCAGAGACTTTGCAATATCAACGGCCTTATCGCCGGCCGACTCGGCGTTTTTGACTCGCATGCTCATATTGGCCGTCTTAACAATTACCTGGCTGATTCCGACATCAGCATTACTGTTGTCTATCCGTCCAACTATATTCAAGTCCATATCACGAACAGCCCCGACTTTCTTTTCATAAGCTCGTGACTGTTTGGCAGCAATCTTTGACCTGGGCTGCGCCGGTGGAGGTAATGCGGCAGGCACAGCCTGATTACATAGTTTTCGGTCTGCAAGACTATATTTTTTTGCTTCCGACGAGCGGCTCTGACCATTGTTGAACATCGGTACCACTACTGCTGCCAAAGCGATTGTTACAAGCATAACCAGGGCAACACTCACTGGTCTTGTAGTGTATGGCCACCTCAGGCGCGGTCTTTCCGCAGGTTCAAAGTTGATACTGCTGAGAACCTTTTCGCGCAGCCCTTTTGGGGCAGAGTAAGTTTTGGAATTCTTGACCTGGCCGGATAACTCTCTCATCGCGGCCTCCTCAGCCCGACACCCTGCGCATTGCCTGATATGGCGGGCAATGAGTGTACGTGATATGGGGTTTAGTTCACCATCGATAAACGCCTTAATATTGTCTCTTACTTTTGGGCATTTCATATTACAGCCTCGCTTTTCGAGTCCTAATCCGCATTATTCACGTTCCTCATGAATAATGCTCTTGGAGACCCGGATTATGCGGGAAGTGCATAATCCGGGCTAAGTAAATTGCTTATGAGCAATAGCCTCCAAGAAGTTCTCTGAGCTTTATAAACGCATTGGACAAACGGGATTTGACAGTTCCGACAGGGCAGTTGAGCACCTGCGCACATTCGCGATAAGTCAGCCCCTGTATTTCATGAAGAATGACAGCATCTCTGTGCTTCTCCGGCAGCATTTCAAGCGCTGCATCCACATCACCCTTGACTTCATTCCGGATAACGGCCACAGCCGGATCAATATGCGTGTCGAGCTGTGCCTCAACAAGATCGTCCTCTAATGGAACGCAAAGGACCCGGCGCTTGCGTCTGTGCTCAAGGCAGACATTTACGGCTACACGATAAATCCAAGTGTTCAGCTTTGATCTGCCCCGAAAACTGCGGACCGAATTGCATATTTCGATCAGCGCCTCCTGAGCAACATCCTCCGCGTCATGTGTTCCGATCATCGCGCGGACGACGTTGTAGACACGGTCCTCGTAAAGGTCCAACAGTTTTTCAAAAGCGCCGCGCTCTCCCGCTTGCAGGTCGCTGATCAATTGTCTCTCATCAAAGGATGTCATCATTATCCCTCTATCATGGAGATTAGTTGCGCAAAAGAGCAAAAGGGTTCACTGCCCGAAAAAGATAGGACCATATCAGCTTACAAATGAGTCTGCAGACTCATGGCCGGCCGTCAGCTTCAGGCTAAAATCACTATGGATGCACTTGGCCAGCATTATTCACGAGGGACGTGAATAATGCTCTCGGAGACCCGGATTATGCGCGAAGTGCATAATCCGGGCAGGAGGGTCGGCACGGCTAATGGAACAGACAGTGATTCGCGCTCACCCCTGCAAACAACGGCAAACCGCCGACCCTCAGGCATCCTCCCCACAGTGACAGCTTGCGCGTATAATATCAAACTGATAAGATTTGTATCAAGAACCGCCTGCAAGCAAGCTGTTCTATCGACACCACACCACTTCAGACAGACCCGATATGCATATAAAAACACTGAACCTGACAAACTTTCGCAATTACGAAAATCTGGAGGTAAAGCCCGACAACGGTCTGAACGTGCTCGTCGGGATGAATGCTCAGGGCAAGAGCGCCATACTGGAAGCCATATATCTGCTTGCGACCAGCAAGTCACATAGAACGTCGCGCGATATGGACCTGATCCGGCTCGGCGAGAGCGTCGCATGGATATGCGCTGAAGTTGTTCGCTCTGAAAGAAACGATGCCCTATTGGAGATTGCACTGAGCAGGACAGAACCCAAAACAGTCAAGATAAACAAAGTCAGGCACCCGAAGATAGGCGATATTGTTGGCCAGCTCAACGCTGTCATATTCAGCAATTCGGACATTGAAATGGTCCGCGGGGAACCGTCACTGCGCAGGAGGTTTTTGAACCTAGAGATATCTCAGGTCAGCCCACAGTATATATACGCCCTCGGCAGATATAAAAGGGTGTTGAGCCAGAGAAATAACCTCCTTAGAGATATTAAGGCAAGCAAGATTCAGAGCGCCGATATTGACGCATGGGACAGCCAACTAGTTGAGTATGGGTCCGCGATCATCTCGCGAAGGGCCAAGTTTATAGGTTTTCTGGCTGAATGTGCCGCCAACATATATTCATCATTAACAGACAACACTGAAGAGTTGAAAGTGACATATAAACCGAATATTGACCCCGCATCGCTGCATTCGGAAAAAGAGATCGCTGAAAAATTCGCAAATGCACTTATTGGACGGCGGTACATAGACATTATGCGCGGGACAACAACATCAGGACCTCATAGAGACGACATGGCTCTAAGCGTCAATGGGATGGCCGCAAGAGAGTTTGCGTCTCAGGGACAGCAGAGAAGTATTGCGATTGCTCTCAAACTGGCTGAGATCGATCTCATGCTGGACTCTGCGGGGGAAAGCCCGGTCGTGCTGTTGGATGATGTAATGGCCGAACTCGATGATGCCAGGCGCGCAAAAGTTTTGGAAGTTACACTGGGCAGGTGCCAGACATTTATCACCACAACGTCTCTGGACGAAATAGATAAGTCGGCCACAGATAAGGCCAGGGTATTTAATGTTTGTGCGGGCAAGGTGACTGCTGTATGAGACGACCGATGTATAGAGGCGGCGGCATTAGTAGACTCGGCGGGCTGTTGAACGCTTCGCTCAATGACCTGGGAATCCGCAAGAAGGTGATGGAGCAGCAGACTGTCTCGCGATGGGCTGAGGTTGTTGGTCCAAACATTGCCGCGGCGAGTATGGCAGATAAGTTACGTGACGGTGTCCTATTCGTCTGCTGCAAGAGCAGCACATGGGCAAACGAGCTTTCATTCCATAAAGAACGAATTATGAAGAGGCTAAACTCAGCTGCCGGCAAGCAGATTGTAAAGGATATCAGGTTTACTGCCAGAGGATATCGCAAGATAGTTGAATCTCGAAAGGATGACAACAGCGGGTCTATGGGTCTTGAAAAGGTGGAATTGGATGCAAACGCAGCTGCAATAGCTGAAAAGATAGCATCCACTGCTTCTTCGCCCGAGCTTGCACAAAAGATTCAGAGCGCTGTAATGACGAGCAAAAGGTTGGAGAAGGTTAAGAAAGAAACTAATTGAGAATAGTAATTCGATACAACCAACGCAGGTTACATAAAGATGGATAACAAATGGTCCCATATACTCCAAAAGATAGATGATTTCCGATGGAGGATTCCCCAGTCATATAAATCCGGGATGCGCACGGCCGGGATTATCTACTCCACCGAGAAAATGCTTGAGAATCTGGATGAGTCACTCGAGCAAGTGGCCAATGTCGCATTTCTGCCGGGTATAGTCGGACCGTCTATGGCAATGCCGGATATCCACTGGGGCTATGGCTTTCCTATAGGCGGGGTCGCCGCTATGGATTATGAGTCAGGCGTGGTCTCACCGGGTGGAGTCGGTTTCGATATCAACTGCGGTGTGCGCCTGCTATGCACAGACCTCACTGTGAATGATATTAAGGGCAAAATAGGCGAACTGATCGATCAGCTGTATATAAACATACCATCAGGTGTCGGCAGTGAGGGCAATATCAGGGTCGATGAGCAAGAACTCAAACAGGTGATGGTCAAAGGCGCCAAATGGATGGTCGAGCGCGGTTTTGGCTGGGCGGAGGATTTGGAGGTAAGTGAAGAAGGCGGCGCAATATCGATGGCCGACCCGATTAATATCAGCAAAGAAGCCATCAAACGTGGTCGGCCTCAGCTCGGCACGCTTGGCGCTGGAAATCATTTCCTGGAAATACAGGCTGTCGAGTATATCTATGATGAGGATGTAGCCGGCATGTTTGGGATCACCGAGCCTGGGCAGATTACAATTATGATCCACACGGGCAGCCGGGGGTTCGGTCATCAGGTTTGCCAAGATAATCTAAATGTCATGCAGCGCGCAATGGTCAAATACGGAATTTCATTACCGGACAGGCAGCTTGCCTGCGCTCCGATTAAGTCTGAGGAGGGTCAGGCATATCTGGCGTCTATGGCATGTGCGGCCAACTTCGCCTGGGCAAACCGACAGGCTATAGCTCATTGGGTCCGTGAGAGCTTTGAGAAAGTTATGGGCGCAGGTTCGCATAAACTGGGAATGAGCCAGGTATATGATGTGGCTCACAATATGGCCAAGATCGAAGAGCACCCTGTGGACAAGAAAATAAAGAAGCTCTGCGTTCACCGCAAGGGAGCGACAAGGGCATTTGGACCGGACAATGCATATGTGCCACAGCAATATCGCAAGGTCGGTCAACCTGTGATAGTGCCGGGTGATATGGGCAGATACTCATTCCTGCTGGTTGGGACCGATACTGCAATGAAACAGACATGGGGTTCGACATGCCATGGCGCAGGTCGTGTAATGAGCCGCCATGAGGCCATTAAGAAGATGCGCGGCAGGCAAGTGCAGGATGAGCTTGCCGAACGAGGAATATTGGTGAAGGCCAAAGGACGTGACACACTCTCTGAAGAGGCATCCTATGCGTATAAGGACGTGGCGGATGTGGTCGGCACATGCGACGGTGCGGGAATTTCAAGATTAGTTGCAAAAATGAGACCTTTGGGCGTAGTTAAGGGATAGCTAATTCTCCCAATGGCGGCCGGAGAATTTTATAGTTACTGCTCTGGATAGTACTCCCACATAACCCGAATTTGCTCGTCGAGCACAATTCGGGTCCGGGACGCGCATTATTCACGTTTCTCTTGAATAATGCGCGATAATTGACCTCACTTCATGCTGATGCTACCATGACTACAGATATGCCTACAATTGCTTACCATACACTTGGCTGCAAGGTCAATCAATATGAAACAGAGAAGATACGCCAGTCGCTGGAAAGCATGGGATTCACCACAGTCCCGTTTTCTGCGCGTGCGGATGCTTATATTATTAACACTTGCAGTGTAACTGCAGTTGCGGATGCTAAGTCGCGTGCTGCTGTTCGCAAAGCTCTCAGATCGAATCCCGAAGCTTTTGTAGTGGTCGCGGGGTGTTATGCTGAACTCGGACCCGCAAAGATAAGCTCTATAGAGGGTGTCGACCTGATTGTCGCGCACAAGGACAAAAATGACATCCCTGAACGGCTGGCGGCACATTTCGGAATTTCTGAGAAATCAGCATCTGAAAGTGAATTGCATCCACGTCCGCGAAGTCGGACCAGAGCCGTGGTGAAAGTCCAGGACGGCTGCGATAATTTTTGTTCATACTGCGTGATACCATATGCCAGGGTGGGCATGACGTCGAGGCAGGTTGGAGATGTAATCGATGAGTTGAAGTCCCTGGCAGATTTCGGATATAAGGAGATCGTGCTTGCCGGGATCAGGTTAGGCTCATATGAAGACAAAGGTTTGAACCTCCCTGAGCTTATAATACGCGCAGCCGACATAGACGGGATCGAGAGGATAAGGCTCAGCTCAATAGAGCCCTGGGAGGTAAACGACCATCTTTTGGACGTTATGAATCATCCCAAGGTCTGCAAGCACCTTCATATTCCGCTGCAGAGCGGCGACAGCCGTGTTTTGACATGTATGAACCGTCCATATGATGCGGATGAATATAAACAAATCATCACTCGTGTGCGAGAACGAATTGAGGATATAGGCATCACAACCGATGTCATCGTAGGGTTTCCTGGTGAGAGTGATGACGAATTTGCAAACACATGTTCTTTGATCGATGCAGTCGGTTTCTCAAGGCTCCATGTGTTTAGATATTCTCGCAGACCCGGAACAAAAGCAGCAAATATGCCCGACCAGATAGATAGTGATACAAGAAAAGCACGCGCTGAGAAATTGACGGAGATCGGCAGGAGCACGATGCACAAATTCGCGGTTGCTCATGTGGGCAAGTTCATGGATGTGCTGGTCGAAACGGGTGCTCCAATTGTAAGCAGTTACGATAATAGGTATGATGGAGAGCAGGCGAGGCTCGTTGGATTTACTGGCAACTATATAAGTGTCACGTTTACAGGTGATATTTTTCTCAAGGGTAATATAGTGAAAGTAAAGATTGTTGATACTGACAGTGATGGATGTGTGGTCGGCAGTCTCGGCTAAATGTGTCTCAGGATGCGTGGAATGGACAGTCTCGCGGCTGCTTCGCAGTGCTGTTGTGATCGCCACGAAGGAGACAAAAATGCACTGCATTTTCAAAGGAGGTGAGAGGAATGAGTGATTGCATTTTCTGCAAAATTGCAAACAAGGAGATGGGCAAACTGGTCTATGAAGACGATAGTGTCGTCGCATTTGACGATCTTAATCCGCAGGCGCCTGTCCATGTTCTGGTTATCCCCAAAAAACACATTGCGCGTATTTCTGATGTTTTCGAGGGCGAGGACGCGTGTTTAATGGGGCACATTCTTGTGGTCGCAAATAAAATTGCGTCTGAGCGCGGCGTTTCTGACGATGGATACAGGATAGTCACCAATTGCAATGAAGGCGCTGGCCAATCTGTCTGGCATATACATTTTCATCTGCTCGGCGGAAGAAAACTTGGATGGCCACCCGGATAGTGTAATATTGTTTTGCTATATGCAAAAAATTGGTTGACAGTCCCCGCATTATTGAGAAAGGCGTTTTGGAGACATAAAACAGAACTGGCGCAAGCAGTTCTGGTTTTATTGCACTTATCGAAGGAGTTGGGGATATGAATGGTTAAGACATGGATGAATGAAACTTAGGCAGGGATAATGACACAGATACTGGCAGTTGTAAATCAAAAGGGCGGTGTGGGAAAAACAACCACATCAGTTAATCTTGCAGCATGTCTTGGCGCGGCAGGCAAGCATGTATTGCTTGTTGATACCGACCCACAAGGAAATGCAACAAGCGGAGTTGGCGTAGTCAAGTCAGAATTGAATAAATGCATATATGATGTATTAATCAACGACGAAGATATCAAGAATGTGATTGTGCGCACTGATTCCAACGGGCTTGACCTAGTACCTGCGCGACTCGACCTCGCGGGAGCAGATATTGAACTAATGTCAATGATGTCCCGCGAGACAAAGCTCAAACAGTCTCTGGCGCATGTAGAGGATAATTATGATTTTATTATCATCGACTGTCCTCCTTCGCTGGGGCTTCTCACGGTAAATGTCCTTGCAGCCGCCGGTTATGTTGTTTTGCCAATACAGTGTGAGTATTATGCGCTCGAGGGGTTAAGCCAGCTATTGAGAACAATTGAGTTGGTAAGACAGCATTTGAATCCAGACCTGGAAATTGCAAAAGTGCTGCTAACAATGTTTGATTACAGAACAAATCTATCGATGCAAGTAGTTGAGGAAGTCAGGAAATTTTTTGGAGACAAGGTATCCTCTGTTGTGGTACCAAGAAATGTGCGACTGAGTGAAGCTCCGAGCCATGGAAAGCCGATAATCAGTTATGACCCTAAATCCAGGGGCGCGGAAGCATATACAAAGTTTGCGGCGGAGGTAATTGAATTTGGAGAAGAAGTCTCTCGGTAAGGGACTTGGCGCACTGATACCTGGTGCTGAACGAGAAGAAAGAAAACCCGACACAGAGATTGAAATCGGACAGATTACTTTCAACCCATATCAGCCTCGGGAGTCCATGAATGACGAAAAGTTCCAAGAACTCGTAAACTCCATTCGTGTTCACGGTGTGCTTCAGCCTATTGTAGTTCGGACAAAGGGTGAAGGCGAATATGAACTCGTGGCAGGAGAGAGGCGTCTGCGTGCTGCCACTGCTGCAGGTCTCACAAGAATACCGGCCATGGTCAAGGAACTAACAAATGAGCAGAGCCTTGAGGTTGCCCTCATAGAAAACATTCAACGCGAAGACATCAGTCCTGTTGACGCTGCCATCGCATACAAGAGACTCTGTGATGAATTTGGTCTTTCTCAAGAAGACATAGCTTTTGGGTTGGGCAAGAGCAGGTCAGCCGTCGCAAACACTATGCGTCTGCTGAATCTGCCCGAGGCGGTAAGAAGTTATCTGAAGGCAGGAAAGATATCTGAGGGACATGCAAGAGCAGTCCTTTCGATAGAGTCTGAAGAAGAGCAGATAGAATGTGCTAAAAGGATCGCAGAGGGAAATCTTTCAGTCAGAGAAGCTGAGCGGCTTGTGCGTGAGTGGTCAAAATACAAATCTTCTCGCAGCATCAGAAATGTTTCACGTGAAACATTTCCCCCTGCCAAGGACCCTAATATTGCCGAAATTGAAACGCGACTTCGAGAGGCTCTGGGGACAAAAATTAATGTGGTGCGAAACAAGGACCGGGGTAGGATTGAAATTGAGTTTTATACTGACGATGATTTAGAGCGTATCATGCTTCTACTTTGTAACTCTTGATAATATTACAGAGATGATTTGTATTGCATCTCTGATATCTATTTAGTCAAAAAAAGAGGGAGGCTGATAAAGCCCCCCTTTTTTATAGCACTATGGATTAACTATTCTAATAGTCCCATCTGTTGTTTTTGTCTCACCATTGCATTCGACCACCACTTTTACCGGCACATCACCGATCGCTCCGAGCGGTGGTTTTGCCTTGAATGAAACCCCAGCATCACTACGAGCCGCTGCTCTAAAATCTCTCGTGTCAATGTCTCTCCACATTTCCCATCCGGTTGGGAAAACGATTTTTGCGACGCCTGATATTCCCTCACGGCGGTTGTTGTGTATTTTTACTCCAACAGTCACATCCTTTACGTCAGCACGCACATCCTTATTGGGAAGCTTTAAGTCGATATCAAACGGTTCGACAACATCAAAACTTACGAGAGCACTCCCCAGCCTTCCATTGCCGGATTTAACTTCAGCTCCCAATGCCCAGCTTCCAACGCTCATTCCCGACAATAGCTTAGTCCTATACTCATTCGCTATATGTTTGCCTGGCGGCAAATTATCAACACGAACCATCTCACTGCTAAGATATTTCCCAGACCTACCCTCACCAGCAATAATGAAGCTCTTCACATCAACCGTCTCATTGCCATTATTAGTTAAATGGAATTTAGCCACGATATCGTCACCGCGCGCAATTACGCTATCCCGCAAGTCAAAACCCAATTGCAATGGTTTAAGAGATGCTATTTTCTTAGACACTAATGTGCATTCTTTCGTGTCACCAAGCTCATTATTTGGGACCCAGCCTGTTTCGTCCGAACCAGCGTTCACAGCCAGCTGTAAACCTATATTGTTGCCCACATTCGGCCTAAAGCCATTAAGGAGCTTGACCGGAACCCTCATCTCTATGATATACGAGCCACTGGACTGGCTGCATTTCGCTTCAACCATTGAGGCATCTTGAGAAGAAACCGGCACTGCTATGGGCAATTTAGTATTTCGAGATTCATACCTACTGACTGCAACATTCATGCTTTCGTCAGAGCTACGTATAGTCCTAAACTCGAAATTGTCTTCGCCATGGAACCAGCCATCGTTGTAACAATCAACCACAACCAAAAAGTCCAAAGGTCTGCTCGATTTTACCGCCGCATATAAGTAATTTGAGTCCCAGTCAGCAAATGTGGTGGCATTCCAACCCTGCACAGAAAAGGTATAATAAGCATCCCATTCACCGTCATCTACAACTCCATCGATTGTTGGCGTTCGCCTGAAGATTTGTGTATCGGGATCAATTGCAGGAATATCATATTTAAACTCCGTCACATTTGCACCCTCCGCAGGCGCTGCGCTCATTGCCTCGTCAGCAAAAATCTGACCAATCGCTAAGCCAAACAGGACCATAATAGTCAGAGCCGTAATCTTGTTTCGCATTAATCTCCTCCTTTGAAAATGCGGGCATTTTCGTTCCCTTCGTGGCGAACACACAGCGCTGCGAAACAGTCGCGAGAGCGTTCATGCCGCAATTCTTAAAGCCATCCAGTATTTGTAGTGATTATAGAACAGGTTAATTATGCAGTCAACGAATACTATACATCTGGAAATAAAACGACAACTGAGAATCTGCAAAATTCCTCCTCCCGTGCTACACATTATCATTGTCTTGGTTGTGATTTTTTTATGATGTTTGCTACCGTCAGCCTTTCCACACACATTGTGTTTGTTTATGCACACTCGACTCGCTATATAACTTTAAGAGTCTATAGCAAATTTTTGGTTAGATCACACGATAACATGCCAAATATTAGATGTGAGCAACGCACCGTGTTCGTTGACAGTCATATAGAAATTATGATAGACTTTCGAGACTGGAAAAGGGTGCACGAAAGGAGCATTACACCTAATGCTGATACAGATTAAGGGCAAAAACTTCGAGGTAACTGATGCCCTTAAAGCATATGTCGAAAAAAAACTTCCAAAGCTCGAGAAATATTTTCATGACCTGAAGGGTGCTGTCATCATAATGAGTGTACAGCGCGGCCTGCATGTAGTTGAGGTCCAACTTGAAGGCGACGGTATTCTTCTCAGGGGTGAAGAGCGCCGTGGCACCGACATGTATGGTTCAATTGACCAAGTCATCGAAAAACTGGAATCCCGTGTCAAGAAGTATAAAGGCAAGCTCTACGATAAGACCATCTCCGAAGGCCCAAAGGAAAAGGAGACTATTCGTGAGGCAATTAGGTCTGAGGCTCTGGGTACGGAGGGCTATGAAGGTGAAACCGAAGAGCTGCCAATGGTGGTTCGCACAAAAAAATTCGCGATGAAGCCTATGACCCCGGAAGAAGCAGCTCAACAAATGGAATTGCTCCATCATGACTTCTTTGTCTTCAGGAATGCACAGACTGAAGATGTCAACGTAGTCTATAAGAGAAATGATGGAAACTACGGCCTTATAGAGCCGCTCTAAACAATTGACGCATGTAAATTGTACGTATCGGTCTGAATTTCGTATATTCAGAACACGTATCTCTGATGCAAGTTCAAGGCCGTGATTTACTTAGCTCGTATTATGCGCTTTGCGCATAATACGAGTCTCCGAGAGCATTATTCACATTTCTCGTGAATAATGCGTGTTAGGGCTTTTATCTATGAGAATATAAACACGCAAGCCATCCTGGTACGGCCTGGACGGCGGTTTTTGGTGTACGGAAGGTCAGGCGGGGACCATTCCCGTCATTAAAATAAGGGGAAAAGAAAATGATAGTTACTACCAAGCAACTCTTCGAGCAAGCCTACGGTAAGTACGCACTCGGCGCTTATAATATCAACAACGCCGAACAGACAATGGGCCTTTTCAAAGGCAACATGGACAGCAATGCGCCATTCATTATCCAGATATCCAAAGGCGCACGCTCATACACCAACAAGCTTATGCTCGAAGGTATGATCCGAGCCGCCGATCAGATATTTCCTGATGCAGTCTTTGCGGTCCATCTCGATCATGGCGACGAAGCAACTTGCTATGACTGCATTGAAAGCGGTTTCTATTCGTCAGTTATGATCGATGCCAGCCACGAATCATTCGAGGAAAATATAGCCGCCACCAAAAGAGTGGTCGACAAGGCCCATGCAAAGGGCATCAGTGTTGAAGCTGAACTTGGTCAGCTCGGTGGAGTTGAAGAAGATATCAGCGTAGACGAAGACAAAGCTCATCTTACTGATCCCAAGCAGGCAGCAGAGTTCATTGAGCGTTCCGGCTGTGACAGCCTTGCATGTGCAATCGGCACAAGCCACGGCGCATTCAAGTTCACCGGCGGCCAGGGTCTGCACTTTGAGGTCGTAGAGGCTATTCAGAAGTTGGTCCCAGGCTTCCCGCTTGTTTTGCATGGCTCCTCATCGGTCCCACAGGACGAGGTCGAGAGAATCAATGCTGCCGGCGGAGCCCTGAAGGGCGCGAAGGGCGTTGATCCTACACAGTATTTCCCAGCAGCAAAGCTCGGCGTGTGCAAAATCAACATTGATACTGACGGACGACTTGTCTGGACAAGAGTCTATCGAGAATTCTTCCGCGATAAGCCCGAAGTCTTCGATTTCAGACCAATCGGCAAGGTCTTTATGGAAGAATATGCCAAGTTCATCGCCAGCCGCAATGAACTGCTCGGCTCAGCTGGCCATCTCGAGGAAGTCCGGGCAGCACTAAAATAAAAACCGTATATCAAAGTGGGGAGCGGCAGTCTGAGGTGGCTGTGCTCTCCACTCCAAGCACTCGACGCGCATTTCCACAAGGGGCGGCACTTATATGATATCGACCGTTACGCTCAATCCGGCACTTGATAAAACCATTTACATATCTAAACTCATTCCAAATGACACCAACCGCGTCATCAGCATCGAGGTAGACGCAGGCGGCAAGGGAATAAATTGCAGCAGAATGCTCAATCGTCTCGGGGTTGAAAACCTGGCAGTGACGTATTTGGGCGGCGATACAGGCAATTTCATCCGTATGGTTCTCGAGAAAGCGGGCATCGATGTTGATGTTGTGCCGACCGCGCGACCCACTCGAACATGCATAGCCGTCGAAGAGTCCTCAAATGTTCCCCCAACCACATTCAATGAACGCGGCGGTCCGATCGAACACAGCGAACTGGTGGACATGATCGAAAAAGTAAAGGATATCTCACGAAAGAGCAAGTATGTCGTCTTCGGTGGAAGCGTTCCCACAGGAATAAACCAGGACGTATACAAGGTGTTGATCGAGATTGCTCAGGCTGGTGGAGCAAAAACCGTGCTGGATGCCGATGGTGAAGCATTGTCCGAAGGACTCAAGGCCAAGCCTTTTATGATCAAGCCGAACCGTGACGAAGCCGAGCGAATACTGGGCGTCAAGTTTGAGAGTATTGCAGACGCGGCTCGCGGCGCTCTTTCATTAGCTGAACGGGATATCGAGCTTGTGGTCATTTCATTGGGCAAACAGGGAGCTATTGCCTGCTATGAAAATGTAATCTATTACGCGGTTCCTCCTGAAATAAAAGTCCTCAGCACTATTGGTTCGGGGGATTCGCTGATCTCTGGAATGCTGTGGGCTTTGGAAAACGGCCAGAGTGTCCAAGATGCACTTAAAGCAGGCTGTGCAGCAGGTGCTGCAACCGCAATGAGCAGCGGCACCGATATAGGCAGTAAGGAAGATATTGATAACCTTATTGGAGAGGTTAAGGTAACAGTCGTCCAGCCTGCACCTCGTGACCAGTAAAACCACGAAATATTGCCTCCGCTACCCATTGACATATAGCGTTCTTGCGGCTAAATTGATTATGGGTGGGAAAGAACCAGGAGTGCGAACACGTGAAACTGGGTGAATTCAGAAAAATCGTGCTCTCGGAGTTTGGTGAAAACCTTGCGCACGCCACACCAGCCAATGTCCGAGAGTTTATGGACCGCATGGAGAGCGACCTGCTGCCCGACAGATTTTCCAATCGCATTGTGCTCAATGAGCCGTGCAACTCATACGAAGAGGTCATTCGCGACTTCTTTGCCCAGATATTGGAAATGCCTTCGGACGAAGCAATCGTCTCACTCTGGACACTGTCTCTGTACCTCGCTTTTTCAGCGATAGAGTCCCAATATGCCGATCGCTTTGCAACTCTTTTCCAAGACTCAGACTAGCCCGGATTATGCGGGAAGCGCATAACCCATGGCTCTGATAGCATTATTCGCACTCCTCGTGAATAATGCGCGCTAGATCCCAATCTTACCGCAATTAATTCTGGAAGGAATAGCCCGCCTTCGCGCCGAATCGAATGCATATGAATACTGTCGTATTAATAGTTGCAATTGTGGTTGGTGCAGGGATATAAGTTGCTATTATTGAAGAACTCCGCGAATGGTGGTTGAAAAATCGCGAACTCAAGCTAAAAGAAAAGCAACTAAGCGTAGATGAAAAGCTGCGTACAGACGATCTTAATGCGCGAATTATACACATGGACGATCTTGAAATTTCAGCAGCCGAGATAAATAGTCTCGTGGAAGAGGTGCGCCAGCTCAGGCAGGCAGTATCTCAGTTAAGACAAGAGGTTGATCAGTCTAGAAAACTAAATTTATAGATCGGGGAAGGGGATAATGTATTGAAAAGGATATTTGTAGTAATCATATTGTTATCGATCCTAATAGTCGCATTTGCCTCATGCGGACCAAAGAATGGAGCCGAAAACGTAACTGTTGCGTTTGTCACAAACAATGTCTCCGACTTCTGGAAAATTGCTCAGGCAGGTGCCCAGCAGGGCTCCACAGACTTCGAGTGCAAATGTCTGGTCCAGATGCCCGTGCAGGGAACCGCTGGTGAACAAAAGAGAATACTCGAAGACTTGATCGTAAAGGGCGTCTCGGGCATCGCAATTTCTCCGGTGAACCCTGAAAAGGTCGATATGCTCGATAAGGCTGCTGGTCAAGTGAACTTGATTTGTATGGACTCCGATGCACCTAAGAGCAAGAGGCTCTGCTACGTCGGCACCAGCAACTATGACGCCGGCAAAGTCGCAGGGACACAGCTTATGAAAGCGCTGCCAAACGGCGGGAAGGTAATGGTCTACGTGGGCACGATGGACGCCCAGAATGCGGCAGACCGTTATAAGGGTATAGTCGATGCTCTTAAGGAAGGCAAAAGTAAAATCAAAATCCTTTCCATTATGACCGATAATGCCGACCACGCCAAGGCTCGCAGAAATGTCGAAGACACGCTGGTCAAATACAGCGATATTGCAGGTCTTGTCGGTCTCTGGAGCTATAATGGCCCGGCTATATATAAAGCCGTAGAAAGCGCAGGTAAATCCGGCAAGGTCAAAATTGTCTGCTTCGATGAGGACCCTGCCACTCTTGAAGGCGTCAAGAAAGGCACAATATTTGCAACGGTAGTCCAGCAGCCATATAAGTTCGGCTATGAATCGGTACGCATTCTTGCTGCTCTTGCTCGGGGAGACAAGAATGTCATACCAAAGAATAAAATCGTCGATACGGGGGTTCAGGTCGTCGACAAGAGCAGCGTCGCCAAGTTTTCCGCGGACCTGAACAAAATCCTCGGCAAGAAATAACAATCCACCTGACTCGCTTATGAGAAAGCCTCCGGCAAAGATTACCGGAGGCTTTTTCCATATATCGTCTATTGGATTATTACCATGTCGTCTTGCGTCGGCAGAACCAGAGCCCTGAACAGACTCTCGTTGTTGTAATATGTCGAGCTGATTGCATTCATTACGACATATCCGCCCAATGCAGGCTTTGTCAGTGTGCCGCTGATTACTCTGACACCTATATTGCCTGAATCATCCTCACAGTTGCTGCCGTCATTTATATAAAAATAGTCAGAACCGACGTAAGTCACTTCACCGGCCACCCTTACAAGCATACCAACATTATTGAGCCCGACTGCTGACATAAAGACTCTTGAAGTTACGTGGCTGACAGTATCTGTAATCTTTCGATACTCCATTACTGCCTGCTGGCCGCCGAACACGCTGCCTCCCAAATCGGTATTCTTCATTACAAACGGTGCCAGTGTCGATGAAACACCTGCAACCTCAAACGACTCGGCATTGATACATCGTTCACCATCAACAGTGCCGACGGTGCCGGTTACAGTCAATAGGTCGGATATTGTTGGTGAAACCGATGAGACTATGCGTATTCCGCCAAGCCGATTTGCGTCTTCGACATATATATATGAACCGTTGCTGCATGTCACCACTGCATCCGATATCTCAACAAGCTCGCCATCGCCCAGAGACTTAGCTTTGATAATCTTTATTTTGTTCACAATCGTAAATGTTGAGTCTGATGCATCAGTGACACTCCCGCCAACCAGGCTTGCCCTGACCATATAATTATGACTGCCGGGCAGCCCGGTCGTATCCCATGTAAAAGAACCTGCCGAATATGCCAATGAGTCCGCGCCTGAAATCGGACGCCAGACACTGTCCAGACCTGTGGTATACTCCAGTTTTATCTTATCCGCTGCCTGCCATGTGCCCGAAGTCTGGAATTTGATCGTCACTCGCTCACCGGCTGTGTATTTTTCTCCTCCATTCGGCGAGGTGACGGCAATTGCTTTGGTGACAGTCGCGCTCGGGCCCATACATGCTTCACGAATCATTGAATAATGGTCAGCCTCAACGGGAATGAACGGTCCGAGAGCGACTATGCGTCCATGGCCAGGAACATCTCTATATACAGCATAAGCGTAAACAGAATTAGCCTGCCGCACGGATAACACTTTTGCGTCAGACGGCAGCTTGCCCGCTATCAACTGGACATGATAACCTCTGGACTGGATCACTTCTCCGACGGTATATCCCGATGTGATCGGGTCGGCAAGAGATATGAGCTGGTCGTCCACGCCCGCATTATAGTCCCAATATGTGCCGTAGCCGTTCGACCCGGCGCAGTCAGGCCATAGCAAACCCGTATACGCGCCGTAGCAGACTGATGTGTCCATCAGCACAATTGTCTTGCCGGTCGTAAACCAGTTGGATACGCTGGCCATATCGGCTGCAAGAGGACCGTTGTCTGGCAGGACCAGAGTGTCCTGACCTGCGAGGTCGGCCGCAGTTAAACTGGTCACAACTGTCACTTGGAACCGCTGGCTCGCATCAGTATTCAAAATTGAAACCAGGCTGGTATATGCATTGTTATTGCTGCCATAGAAGTAGGACGGCGCGGTTGCGCAGTCGAGGACTGCCACGTTCTTCTTTGAGGAGATGGCAAATGAGTAGTAGCCCGCCGTATTCGGGCTGCGGCTTGTGTTTTTGGATAGTGACGTATCCACTGCGATGATGTAATAACTTATCGTATCGCCCGCAGTTGTGCCGCCGGGTATCTGAGCTTCATAGACGCCCGAGCCCTGAGCCGTCATAACCAGTGCCGTGTCAGACCCACTGTTCTTATGATAATAGAGCGTGATGCTGCCTACGCCGGTATTGTCAGTCACAGTGGCGCTGACTGTGTATGGCCCAGTAGTGTCACCGGTGTTGCTCAGTGGCGTGTGGTCGATATCAGGAGCCTCATTGTCTGCGCGCACATCAAAACTGTAGAGTTCGGTGGGAGCAAGTGAAGGGCTCAACGCCTGCTGGCCGGTCGTATCGACAGCCTCGATATAATAGTAGACAGTCGTGCCGTCCGGCTGGGCTGGGATACTGGCTGTATAGCTGATTGCTCCGGTCTTGGTCATCACAATTGAGCTGAACGCAGTGCCGCCGGTGGTATTCCATTTGACCACGGGCATGCCGCTCACAAGTGTATTGCGCGCTTCTATATCAGCCTGGACAGTGTAATAGCCGGTGGTGACATCTGTATCGGTCAATTGAGTATGTGAAATGGTGGGACCGGTGGCGCATACGACCGACGGGTCTCCATAAAGATTGAACACGCAGTGGTTCATCCATATGCCGTTGGGCACATCAACCATCATCGCGTAGTGTGCATCTCCACATGCGAGACCGTTTGTAATGAGCTGCTTGGCATAATTGTATGTCATCGACGCATTGGAGTCGGTTGCTGTGTAGGTCGCCTCGCCCGGATAATACCAGGAAACCCTGGTCGCACAGTCTGTTGCGACAGCGCCGTTTTTGAGGAGCGCATATCCCAGGTTACTCGATGACTCCGGGTAGCCATTGAGACATGAGCACTGAAACACGATCGACGGATGATTGTTATCCAGATACGGAGCCTGTGTCGTGGTCATTATATAAGCAGCCGTCGTCGCATTGCCATGCGTCCACCAGAAATGGAACCCCGCATACTGCTTCCATGCAGATAGCACATTATCATAGCTGCAGGGTGTATAGTCGGGCGCAGGGCTCAGATTGTATGTATCATCATATACTCTGGTAGCCTCAAGATCACTAGGTTCGGCTATATCATCTTTTATTGCCTCCCCCAGATAATAGCCCGGCGTGCTGGAGTCTGAAGGTTTCATGCTCAGAAGCACGTTGCGTACCCAAGTCCCGCCGTAAGTGCCCGATTCATAGTCGATTATTTTTTGAAGTATTGAATCGAGTTCGGAGATGGTGCCATAGTATGGAATGCGGCCCACGATGATCTCGGGATAAATATCAATGCCGCCTGTGCCGAAGTCCTGGCCATCCTCACCGTAATATCCGTCACCGTCGAGGTCCCAGTTCCCCGTGAGGTCGGCATAGAAGTAATCGGACGGCGCTTCTTGGTATGTGCTGGAGTTGTGCCTTGGCCATAGCATCTTCATCGGCACTGCGCCAGTGCTTGGATTGGGATCTCCGATCAAAAGGACGTAGTGAATGCCTTTGGATAGATAATTGGCCTTCAGGTATGCTCTTATGTTATTTGCGGCCGTGTCTCCAGTGCCGCCGCCCCATGCACTCTGAGTGACCACTGCAACGCTGTAGCCGCGGTTGGTCTTGTGGTTTACGAATGCCTGCAGCTTGGAACTGGCCGAGACGACGTCCGTGGTAGTGAGGATTACATAATCAGTGATCGCCTGAGGCTCAGAGTCGTCGGTTGCGCCAAGCAGGTGCACATCTTTGGATGATGAAGTTGCATACCATTCACTGGCCTGGTCATAGTTGACCGCAAGAGCCGCCAGACTCTTTTCCGCCGTGGTATCCACCGGATATGCAGGCGCGGCGGAATAAGCCGAGACTGACGCAGTCAGATGGTAAGATATTTGTATCATGCCGTCGGTAATTTGTTCCAGGCGTTTGGTGGACGGGTTATAGGTGAAAGGATAGTATTTAATCCGCACAAGCCGCCACTGACGCATATTGCCGACACTTGACAGTTCAACATTTGATGCCGGATACCGGCAGTCTAGGCCATAAACCAGAGTGTTCCGGCCATTTTCTATCACCTTGCCTGTTCCCCAATCGGTGACGATCTTACCGTCGACACTCGTCATAACAGGCGGCGACGGTGCGACATCATATTCGCCATCGACCCGTGTCGATGTTACTACACTCAATAAGACAACAACCGACGAAGGATCGGCGCTAAGCGGGAGCAGCACATGCATTTCCTTACATGGAAGTGCGGGATTACCGGGGGAAGCAGAGACTGCATATTCGGGGATCGATATCCGGGTGCCGGAGAGAGTTTGTTGAAATGAGGCTGTGCATTCCGGCAGCGGCACCGATATCGTGTCCGCCCATACGGGCGACACACATGCCGCGAATGCGAACAGCGTAACCACCAGCTTGTACAACTGACCTTTATCCTCCTTTATCTTGGAAAACGGCCGTCCATGGTGCTTTATTGTTGTGCCGTATAGTGATAGAATATAGTCGAGCTGTCAATTAGTCAACATTATCTATATGCCCGGCAGTCTACTCAGCGTGATTGGCAGGCATTTACTGCGGATATTTTGACAGCAGGCGAGCATATTGTGGCTGTGTTTAGGTATACCGAGGAGCCTATAATGCATTTTTGACGAACAATTCGTGTTTGTGTCGCATTAGGACAACTCCCATTTGGCATCCCGAAACTTATGATGCTGCCAATGCCTCATCTATAAAAGAACAATTCGAGAATTCTTTTCCTGCTGCAGACAGGCATAAATATTGCAATAATCAAAAGGTGGATAAGCACAACACCAACTTTCTTTGTGGTAGGACTTGCCGTGCAGGTTCAATCTGTTTGGGAGCAAAAAATATTTTAATTTTTTTGAGATTGGGGCTAAAGATCCTGATGCAGGAGTCCAATAATCAATATTGAAGATAATATAGGCGATAAGGGCAAACTCTTCGAAAGAAGGGGACGCAAAGCCTTCGGGACTACATTCCGCGCATGTGGAACAAGTCGGCCGGGCTGCCGTTTCCAAGCTTCGGGTTTGCCTTTTTGTGTGTCTGACTAAGGTGATCTCCGAAGCAGTAGGGGGATCACAAAATGAAAATCTCTCAAGTAGAATCAGGCAAAGCAGCACTAAAAACCACTGCGCCGCAATCTCGCATATTGCCTAAGGACAGGCCAAGGGGACTGGTATCCACAAGAGCACAGGATGCAAAGAATCTGTCTCCTTTGGAGCAGGGGATGGCCGTGGCCGAAGCGGCTATGGCGGATGTCCCCGATATCCGGGAGGATATCGTCAACAAGCTGAAAGACCAGATTGCAAAGGGCGAGTATAAAATCGACGGCAAAGAAGTCGCTGAGATGATGATCAGACGTCTGGAAGCCGATAGAATAAGATAAGGCTCGCCTTGACACAAAATAGAACCAAAGGGTATAATCTCTACAGACTAAGATTTTATGAACGGCTAACAGTAAGTGGGTTTAGCAGATTTGGCTATGTAGCTAGCAATAATAGCAGCGTTGCCAAACCTTTCCCGCCGCTGAAAAACGCAGTGACGCGCAATTCCAGCCGAACGCTGTCGATGGAGGAGGGATTATGGTTGGCACAGGTTCAGGTAAAACCCAATGAAAGCCTGGATAGCGCTCTGAAGCGGTTCAAGAAAGTGCTTCAGCAGACTGGTGTTCTCAAAGAAGCCAGAGAGCATGAGCACTATGAAAAACCAAGCGATAAGCGCCGCAAGGCGGAAGCCGCAAGGCGTCGCAAATTGAGCCGAAAGAGCTAAGATTCAGGATTCTGGACTATGTCGCTAATTGATACGCTTCAACAGAATATGAAGCAGGCTCTAAAGAGTAAGGATGAATTGACACTGTCAACCATCCGGCTTATTCTATCATCGGTGAGCTATGCCCGGATCGCAAAGGGCAGCCAGCTCACCGATGATGAGGTTATCGGCGTAATTGTCAAAGAAGCAAAACAGCGCCGTGAGACAATAGAGTCGGCAATAAGCGGTGGGCGTAAAGATATTGCGGACCGTGAAAAAGCTGAACTCGACATTCTGCAAACTTACCTTCCCCAACAGCTTGACCAGACTGAAATCGAAACAATCGTCAGACAGATTGTTGCAGAGGTCGGCGCGACCGACATCAAGGACCGAGGCAAGGTTATGGGTCCATTGATGCAAAAAGTCAAAGGCCGAGCCGACGGAAAGCTCGTCAGCCAAATCGTCGAAAATGTGCTGCGAGGGTAAAATCCCTTTATTATGAAACCACACTTGCCTCGAATTAAGCGGAGCGCAAAGAAAAACTCAGACAAACCCGCCGGACGTCCACTCCTGGATTTTCAAAGGGCTGGGCTGGCAGTCGCCACAGTGCTGGTGCTCTCATTCCTGCTTTCCATACACCTGATGCCGGGCAAGGTTACGCTCAAGCTTAGAGACATTGCTCCAGAAACCATCTATGCGCACCGCACTGTACGTTATGTGGACTCAGCCGAAACAGCTCGACGAGTTAAAGCTGCCATCCGGAGTGTGGGTGCAGTCTATGACAGCATGCCAAATGCAAAAACCGATGCCATCAAATCGGTAAAAATTCTATTCGGCGCAGTCAACAGTGCAAGGTCCAAGCCCACCCAGAAACAGTCTATTGGGCATGCGCGAGAGAAGTTGGGTAAGGAACTTAACTCAAAACTATCCGACGAAACTATCAAACGGCTGCTTGATCTGAATGCTAAGTCAACTAAAGAGATCGAAGATGGCACAACACGGCTGGTCAGTATTGCCATGGACAGGCAGCTGCGTGCAGACCAGTCCGATATGCTGGCTGCCCGCCGCGATGTGGTTGGAGCGGCGAAGAGGATATTCAAAGATTCCTCCGCAGCAGCGCTTGCGGGGCAAGCTGCTGCTGCGTCACTCGAACCAAACAGAATATACAACAAAGAGCAGACCATGGCGCTCGGGAGACAGGCGGCAAAAAGTGTGGTGCCGGCCAATAAGATTATCACACGGGGAGAACCGGTCATAGAAAAAGGCGAGCAGGTCTCGCGCGAACACCTGGATAAGTTCGATGCCCTCAAACTCAGGCATCCAAAACTCGATTATGTTTCTGTGTTCTCATACACGCTGCTTATGATCCTGATGGTGTGGATCGTAGTCGCATATTTGTGGCGATATCACAACGATGTCTACTCCAACACAAAAGCGATGTGGCTGCTGGCGCTGATCGTTATGTTCAGCACTCTTGCCCTGCGGCTCGGTGGAAGCACCCTTGGCCTTAATCTCAGCCCCACACAGGTCGGTTATCTGGGAATCTTGTGGGTCGTGGCGGCGGGGATGTTTATCTCAGTGCTTATCAATCCGCAGGTATCCGTTGTCATAGTGGCAATGCTTTCGATAGTGCTCTCGCTGCTGCTAAACAACGAACTCAAATACGCAACCAGCGCGCTGGTCACCGCAATGGTCGGCATCTACAGCGTAGCCAATATCCGTGACCGCAATGATGTTATACGCGCAGGCGGGGCCATATCAGCTGTCGGAATCATGCTCGTATGGATCACCGGCGGAATAGCCAACGACCCACTGCAGACACTAATCGAAGGCACCATATGGGCAGGAGTGGTGGTGCCGCTGGTGGCGACCTCATTATTTTTCTTCGGAATTGCTCCATTGGAAAGGCCATTCGACAGGACAACGCACATCTCACTGCTGGAGTTGGCCGACACAAACAAGCCACTGCTACGCAGACTGGTGGTCGAAGCTCCGGGCACATATACTCACAGTATGATCGTTGGACACCTCGCCGAAGCCGCCGCAGAAAAGATAGGGGCAGACTCTCTGGTAGCGAGGGTGGCATCGTATTATCATGATATTGGCAAAATCTGTCGACCGCACTTTTTTATTGAAAATCAAAATATTGAGAACGTCCATGACCGCATGAACCCGACACTATCGGCACTGGTAATTACTTCACACATAAAAGATGGTCTGGAAATTGCTCAGGAGTTTCGAGTGCCCAGGGTCGTGCTGGACATAATTAACCAGCATCACGGCACCTCACTGGTGCAGTATTTCTATAACCAATATACCGGCGAACAGGAACCGTCGACTGCACTGGAGCAGCAGTTCAGATACCCTGGTCCCAAGCCGCAGACCAAGGAAGCCGCGGTGGTGATGCTGGCGGACTCGGTGGAGGCTGCTTCCCGCGGGCTTTCCAAACCAACACTCGCCAAGATCGAACTGCTGGTAAATAATATTGTGGCCGACAAGCTGCGTGACGGTCAGCTCGACGAATGCGAATTGACATTCAAAGACTTAAGCCGCATTACAGATTGCTTTGTGCGCGGCCTTACAAGTATCATGCATGCAAGGATAGATTATGCCGACGCTATGAGCGTCGAAGACAGAAAGCCCACTGCAGATGAAGATTCTGATTCAGAACTCACAGAAAATACCGGTGAAAGTGAGCCGGATGCGGAGCATAGCTCAAAAGCTGCTGAAAGCTGAGGGCTGCCCGTATAATACCGAAGTAAGCGTACTGCTCACTGATGACAAGCAGATTGCCGGGCTAAACAAGCAGTATCGCGACGTGGAAGGTCCCACAGATGTACTCAGCTTCTCCCAAATAGAAGGTGATGATGATTTCACTCAAGAAGTGGATGACGGAGTGCTGGGAGATGTCGTAATATCAGTGGAGAGGGCACTGGCGCAGTCCCAGGCGCAGGGCAATACCCTTGACGAAGAGATAGATATGCTCCTGGTCCACGGCATACTCCATCTATTGGGCTACGATCATGCCAAACCGGAAGAAGAAAAAGCTATGTTCGCCCGCCAAAACGAAATACTTCGGATTTAGTAGTGATTATTTGATATTGATTATTAGTTGCATAGGATTATAGATGAGACTTTTTAAAAACCCTGCCAATGGGTTCAAATATGCCATAGAAGGTGTGGTGCATGTATTTCGCACTCAGCGCCACATGCGTTTTCACTTTCTGACGCTGGTGCTGGTATTGGTTGTCAGCCTGGTATTCAAGCTCAGTCGCGAAGAAGTGATCATACTGCTTTTTACCATCAGCCTTGTGCTCATGGCCGAAATGTTTAATACGGCTATCGAGGCTGTGGTCGATTTGGTCACACAGACCTATCATCCTTTGGCGAAATTCGCAAAAGATATAGCGGCGGGCGCAGTTCTGATTACCACAATCAACGCGCTGGCGGTGGGTTTCCTGCTCTTTCCAGGTGGAGACAGACTTCAGATGATGGGCAGTGAGATAGGTCTGCACACACCTGACTGGACAACCATAATGGTAGTTACTTTCCTGCTGCTTGCTGTTATGATTACCATGTGGAAAGTGGCGGGTGGAAAGGGAAAACTGCTAAAAGGCGGAGTCGTCAGCGGCCACACAGCTATAGGGTTTTTCCTGGCAACAACCATAATGTTCATGACGCAAAAAATCGCCGTAGCAATTATGGCGTTTTTGTTGGCTGTATTAATTGCACAAAGTAGAGTTGAAGGAGGTATACATACCCTCAGGGAAGTAATAGCCGGAGCATTGCTTGCTACGGGAATTGCATGCGTAGTATATATTGTGCTCTCACCGGTCTTTCCATTGGGATAGAGGGTAACACACAAGTGGACGAAGACCCAAACCGTATTATTACACAGCTTGCACTGATAGCCATATTGGTGCTATTGAATGCGTTCTTTTCCGCTGCCGAAATCGCATTGGTTTCAGTCAGAAGAACGCGCATCAAACAACTCGCCGATGAGGGCGATGCTAAGGCGAAGGTCGTCCAGGCTCTACTGGACAAACCGACGAACTTCATGGCCACGATACAGATAGGGATCACACTTGTTGGATTCCTTGCCTCCGCGTTTGCCGCCGTGAACCTTTCAGACTATCCTGCACGATGGCTCAGCCTGCTGGGCATATCTTATGCGACTGCACGCGCCGTGTCGGTGTTTGTTATCACGATGTTGATAGGATTTTTCACCCTAGTACTGGGCGAAATCGCGCCAAAGAACCTGGCTATGCAGCGCGCAGAAAAATTTGCTCTTTCCGTGGCGGGGACGATCCGCTTGTTATCATACCTGATGCTGCCCGCTGTGAAAATAGTTGGATTTTTCGCCGACCTCGCCGTGCGACCGTTCGGTCTGCGCGCAACTTTCTCTGCGCCGGTCCTCACTGAAGAAGAACTCAAAATGCTGGTCGAGGCAGGTGAAGAAGAAGGCGTGATCGAGGTCGAAGAAAAGGAGATGATCCATTCCATCTTCGACTTCACCGACACAGTTGCACGTCAAGTAATGAAGCCGCGGACCGATATCCATGCAGCTCCCATCACCAGCACTCTCGATGAGCTGCTTGATATCATAACGACCACCGGACACTCGCGCATTCCCATTTATGAGGAAAACATAGACAATATTGTCGGCATTGTCCATGCCAAGGACCTGCTACCGATTCTGCGTCAGGATAAACGCCTGCTGGACATCAAAACAGTGATGCGTGAGGCTTATTATATTCCTGAAACCAAGGACGTAGATGAACTTCTGGCAGAGTTCAAGCGCGGTAATATCCAGATGGCTATCGTCAGAGACGAATATGGCGGGACAGCCGGCCTGGTGACAGTGGAAGATTTGTTGGAAGAGATTGTCGGCGAGATCAGAGATGAGTACGATGTCGAAGAACCGCTTATTCAGGTCATTGATGATGACCACGCAAAGGTAAGCGCCCGCATGAACATAGACGAACTCAACGATGAAATGAACCTCGAAATCCCCTTAAGTGAGGAATACGAGACAATCGGCGGGTTTGTTTTCGATCTTTTCGGCAGGCAGCCTACCGAAGGTGAGATGATAAGCTATGAAAACTTGGACTTCACGGTTGAAAAAATAGAAGGAGGCAGGCTCCACACTATCTGTGTGACCCGAACAGACAGACCCAAAGAGACCGATGAAGACCCTGCCACCGCCAACGGCAAACCCAAAAAAAATTAGTATTTGATATTTTATATTAAGTAATTGAAAGACCGGAGCCTGCTATAATCAGACTCCGGTCTTTTGTCTTATCAAGTATCGGCTAACCCACATTATGCGGCGGGCGCATAATCCGGGCTAATAGCTCTTGGAATATGACCAAGTGAAATATCCGCCATCCCAATAGCCGCCGGCAGTTTCATCCGGGTCACCGCCCGAACATATGGCATAATAATGCGCCACTTCCAGCGTATCGTCTGTTATGTGCAGAACATTTATACCGCCAAAATATGTCGCCGACCCATCATCATACACATCATAGCCTTCCCAGGTGTAATGCATGGTGTTGTGTGTGTGGCCGTGCAATATTGCAATAATGTTGTAGCCGTCTAAAACATCGGCAAGCGCATCACGAACTGCATAACTCCACCACTCTTCATCATCGTTGAGCGCATAGTGCAAAAAGAGGACGACCGGTGTTGTCGTGCCGATACTCGCCAGGTAGGACGCAAGCCAACTGCGAACAGTCGCATCCGGATAACGACCCAGCGCAACAAAACGAATACCATTGATGTTATATGCGTAATAGTTGTTGCCCTCACCTGAGACGCCGCCACCGTGGCGGGTATAGAGCTTATTTGCCACATAGGTCGAAGTGCCCAGTGTGTAACCACACCATCTCCAGTAGTCGTGATTGCCGCCCACGGAATAGCTCGGATACCTGCAGCGATTGTTGTCGCCCTGCACTCCATATTGCGGGAAGTTATAATCGAACCCATTCCATTGGTGTTCATAATCGCGATTGGTATACCACGCATCAAGGTCGCTGGCATAGGTTGTTCCCCAAGCACCGCCATCACACAAGTCGCCACAAACAATCAGTCCGGTTGGAGTTCCAATAGTCCCATATGGCCATGACATGCCCGGCATGTTATTCATTGCCTGAACGCATGCCCGGCTTCCGTTGCAGATCATCCCACCGATGTAATGAGTGTCCGACGTCTGCAACATGTAGAAATCAGTTGCCCCAACACCTGTAACGACAAACATACAGAGCAATACAACAAACAAAAAACACTTTCCGTAGTTCATTTCTCATTTCCCTCCTTTGATAATCAAACAATTGCATGTTTAGCACACATGCATTAAGCAGCATTATATACCAAAAGTAACTTATTGTGGAGTTTATATTAAATATATTTTATACTATTAAATATGATATATTTTGTTGTCTCATGGCTAAATATATGATACGCTCTCTAGTAAGTGAGGTTTTTGCCGTATAGACAACGGTACGATACATGACCGAATGGGCAATAATAAACATATGCCTCCAGGAATCTTTCCTGGAGGCATAAAAACAAAATATAAAATACTCAATATCAATTACTAAATCCGCGGCACTTCGACCTCTGAGACTGTGGACTCAACCACTCTGTCGTGTGTGAGGCCTTCTATCTCGGCCTCTGGGCGGAGGATCAGTCTATGTCTTAATACAGGTGCGGCGAGCTGCTTGATATCGTCCGGTATTACATATGACCTGCCACTCATTGCCGCAACTGCTTTCGAGCCGAGCAGCAGAAATATCGATGCTCTTGGGCTTGCGCCAAGGACCAGGTTGCGGTTTTCGCGGGTCTTGCGAACCAGCTTGGCTGTATAGTCCACAACCGGCTGCTCGACATTGACATCCGATACTATCTTGCGCAGATGCGATATCTGTTCTATATCGATCACAGGCTCTATACCGGCCTGCTCTATATTGACAGACCTGAAACCGGAGTTACATCGCGAGAGCATCTCTATCTCAGTCTCATACGCAGGGTATCCGACTATTGTCTTGAACATAAACCTGTCCAGCTGAGCCTCCGGCAAGGGGTATGTGCCCTCATACTCGATAGGGTTTTGAGTCGCAAAGACTGTAAATATCGGGTCGAGTGTATGGTTTTCGCCGTCTATGGTAACGCGCCGCTCCTGCATGGCTTCGAGTAGTGCTGCCTGAGTTTTGGGTGGTGTGCGGTTTATCTCATCAGCCAGGAGCAGGCCGGTAAACACAGGGCCTTTGCGCAGCTTGAAAGCGCCGGAAGAAGGATCGAACACGTTTGTGCCTATCACATCAGAAGGCATCAGGTCAGGGGTGAACTGAATGCGGTTGAAGTCTGCTTTTATAGCCAGTGACAGGGTGCGGACCATCAGTGTCTTTGCGATCCCGGGAACACCTTCAAGGAGCACATGCCCCTCGCACAAAAGCGCCACCAGCATCTGGTCGATCACTTCCCGCTGGCCGACCACCACCTTCGCCATCTCATTTCGCACTCTATCAGCCGTTTGTGTTACTGCAGAAACATTAATTTCCAATGCCAAGCTCCTTCTCCAGTCTACGGACTTCTACAGCTATATCGACAAGTTCTTCCTCGGTAAGGCTCTCTCCTGCCGGCAACCCTGTAAGCAGCTTTTCCGCTCTGCCAACAGTCTCGCTGCCCACTTCTTCGGACAGGCGGAAAACTATCCTGTCTGTTTTGTCATCTGCTGAGACTCCCAGTTTTGCACACAGGCTCTGCCTGAACGAATCGCACAGTATCCCTGCGGCCATATCTGACGCATGAGAGCGCCGGTAGAGCCTGGCCACGGACTCTACATATTCAAACCCGGGTCTCACATTTTCGTCAGTCGAAATGTTTCTCACTGCCCCAAACCGCCTGCCCCTGCTGTAGATGAGCAGGACCCCGGCAAATACAATGATCCAAATTGCGATCCATACTTGTCTGCTGATATATGACCAGAGAGGCTTGGAGTCTATAACGCCGTGGTGATACTCGTCGAACAAGATCAAATTACCTTTGGCAGTGTGTTTGTTTATGATATCAATAAGCTCGACTGCATTTTTGGAGTTGCGCATGCCCTTGTTTGTAATCATCTTCCGGGAAGGATATGCGTATATATAGCCTTTACCTTGTCTGTGTGTAGAGCCGAAAGATGCAGGAACACCATTCAGGTCATCTGCCAGGAAAATTACGACTCCACCGCGGCTGACCCATTTGGCAAGATACTCCTGCTCTTTATACGATATCCCCGAAGCAGTGGCGCTACTGGAAAACTTGCCATTTTGAGGTTGGACGACAATCAAAAGTCTTGTGTTGTCCGGCAGTTCGGTGTATGGCCTGGTAAGCCTGTCCGCATTGTATCCAGCCCGATTGAGGAGAGTGTGAAATGCTTTTACACCCATCGGGTCGGCATTATATGTTGTGCTGATCTTTGACTCTTCGCGCTTTTGCGGGTTTGCTATAAATATCCCGCCTATAACCAGCATTGCAAGCAGGACTATGATAATCATCGAATCTTTTTTCATACCGCCGCCTCGCACTTGATGCGCTCGTATACGGCCATAGCGTTAAGATAGTCAGTCTTGTCGCAGCTCTCGCGCCCATAGAATTTGCGGTCGAAGTCAGAAGTCAAAGGCCGGAGTTGATCGCGGATATCCGGTTTGCCGTTCTTGTCCAGCTCACCCAGATACTCCCAGTTTGTCCGGCTCTTCTCATACCTCAGCACGCCTATCTCATCCAAATGCGATATAGAGGCCAGATACACACACCGAAATGCCCCGCGCCAGTCACTCGAATCCGCCAGCTTTTGCGCCTCGGATATAAGCGGACGTGACGATAGGATATCATAGTCGCCCGAGTCTAGTTCAATACCACTCTCGACATTTGTCCTGATGCCGCGAGATATCCTGTTAATTATCAGAGCCAGCAGCGCAAAAAACGCTATTATAACAAGGCATGCGAATACAAACGATGTCAGCCTGCCCGCCTGCTCACTGTGCAGACTAATCGATCTGTAAAACCACGCGAAAAACTTGCCCGCCACATCTATGACCTTTTTCCAAAAGTCCTTCCACCATTTAGGCACACTATCTTTGGCGTAGACTCGATTGTATTCGGGCTGGGATAAAATTTGCTTGATTTGGCGGCTTATTACAGATGGATTGACAGTTTCCGTCTTGTTGGAAATGCCTTTGTTCTCTGATGCAATGGTATTTTGTGCAGTGCAAGACGAAGCGTACACAAACAGAAGCAGCATTAGTATGGCGGCAAGACGCTTCATTGTCCGACTCCACCGAAATTGTTGTCGAGCTTAGTCAAGAGCGCCTTCTTATCAAAGCCTTCTTGTCTGGCACGGATGTCATAATAAAGGAAGACATTTGTAAGTGTAAACACCGGAGCTATTAGCAGGCCAATAATAGATGTAATGACATGTCCCAATGTTGTATTCGTCAGCATATTATCCCCTGTGGATGATAGCATATGTCCAAATTGCAATAGTATGCAATAAGCTCCGCCGAACATAAATAAAATTGCTGCATACAGCCAAAACGCTTTTCCCATGCTGCCTTTCATAAGGTTCCAGCTTCTTGTGAGTGTTGCTCTGGCGCCGGTTCTTTCCAACACACATATCGGCACAATTAGTAGAAGGCGAATGCCTACGTAGATCATAAACGGAAAATATATCAGCATTGCCGGCATGCAAAAAACTAATTTTGAAATGTCTAGAGACACTACCCACATAAGCAACATACATAGGGCAAAAGGAATCGAATAAGCTCCCATAAGTGGCAATACAAGTGATGAGTGCAATATGTGTTGATAGCTTTTGATTACTGACACCTCTCTTGAAAGGCACGTCTCATAAACTGCGAAGACAAGGGCGGCACTCAAAATAGGGTTTCTTATAAAAGTAGACATGTAGGCTATAGTAGAATTGCATCCAACATCTGTAAGCGCATAGTATAAGATAAAATAAGGAACACTGACCACAGCGGATATTCCAGCAAGCAGCAAGAAATGAGATTTGTACAGAGTGATCGCTACAGTGAGTATCTCCATACTGCCCAATGGAAGAATTCGCGACTCTTCTGTCCTGACCTTGGTCATCAGTCCCGCTTCTCCGGTTCGACAGACGGATATGTCTGTTCCTGAGGCAGGCTGGTAATATCGTGCGCAGAGAGTTCGCGAGTCTTCTGATCGAGTTCATTTGCCAGAAGCTCCAGATCGAAGCCCTCTTTGCGGATCCGCACATCGTAGTAAAGCAGAATCATTACTATCGATGACACAGGCAGCAGCAGTGTGCTTACCACTGTGTTTAGAATTGCACTGATAGCCGTCATCCACCAATTCGGATCGGCTCCACCCCTTGAGCTGAAAGCAGCCAAAAGACTTACCGGACCCACCACTATCCCCTGTATCACCGCCACAACTATCCCGGCAATGGCAAGCAGGCCAAGCGCCTTCAGAGCATTGCCTTTCATCAAACGCCAGCTCCTGTCTATTGCCAACATAGCATGTTCAGACTCGATAAAAAATGCGGGCGACACAAGGGTGAACCTCAAACCCAACCATATAGGCAGAATAAACGCAGCAAAACCAGCTATTATTAGTATTGCTCCGATCCCGATTGCCATACCGGTCTTGAGCCAAGCCATCAGTGCCGCAGATGCTCCGATCATTAAAATCGGCAGCAGGCATGCGCCCAATATTGCAAGCCCCGTTATAACCGTTGCACCAATAAACCGCAATAACACACCCGGCCTCGAAACACGCCTGTAGCAATCAGAAATCGTCGTCTGTCTGTCAAGATACCTCTCCGATATCGCAAAAGTCAGCGCACCTGTGACCAATGGATTTATAACCACATAAAACAGCACACCTAATATCGCAATCCCCAACCAGTTATATGGGTTGAACATTGCTTCATCTTTCGGCTGAGGCAGAAGTGAGGATAAAAGAATATACGGCACATAAAGCACGGCGGAGATACCGATCAAGAGAGCAAAGTTGGTCTTGTAGAGGTCTACTGTCTCGTCCAGAATATCCGTAATGCCGAGCGGCCTGAGACGACGGTTTCGATTGTTCATTACAGCCTCCTTTACATAGCTCACAGCAGAAAGTGTAGAGCTAAGAGCCCGAAAAAGTTGCGTTCAGTTTCTCTGAAAACAACCTCCGTGCATTTTGTGTTGTAACTTCGGCCAGTTCCTCGATTGATATTCCCTTTAGCCGTGCCACTTCCTCTGCCACAATTCGCGCGTAAGCAGGTTCGTTGCGCTTGCCGCGCTTTGGTATAGGAGCCAGATAAGGGCAGTCGGTCTCAATCAGAATTCGATCAAGCGGGCAATATTTTACGACTTGCCGCTGCACTTCTGATGTCTTATATGTTACAGGCCCATCGACGCCTATATACAAGCCCAAATCGAGCACATGTCTTGCAAAGTCGACATCACCCGAGAAGTAGTGAAACACTCCTCCAATGATATTCGCTGCGTGTGACTTTATTACCTGCAATGCCTCTGGATTTGAATCGCGGCTGTGGACTACAATAGGCATTTCCAATTTTCCCGCAAGGTCAATCTGAGCTTCAAATGCTCTGAACTGGTCGGCTCGCGGGCTAAAGTCATAATGGAAGTCCAATCCCACTTCACCAATTGCTAAGACTTTATTGTGCTCCGAAAGTTCCATCAGCCTATTTGCCGTCTCATCATCGTAACTTTTTGAATCGTGAGGATGGACTCCCACAGTGGCAAATATGCAAGAATAACGCTCGGCAAGATACACAGCATCCACACTCGATGCCAGGTCATACCCACAGACGATTATTTCACCTATTTCCGCATCGTTTGCCCGTTCGATCACCTTGTCCAAATCTTCAGCAAACTTTGGATCATTCAAATGAGCATGAGTATCTATAATTTTAGATTGAGTATTGATTATTTTATATTGACTCATAGGTGTAAGAAAGATAAGTTTTTCAGAGATAACTCAAGCGAACGCGCCGAAATGCATGAAAACATGCGGGCAAATTCAAGGGTGCTCCATGAGCAGAAACATTCCTTTGCTCGATAACGTATTACTCTATAATATTATTATATAGAAAATTGTTGTGGTTGTAATAGGGGTTGTGGATACTGTGGAAAACACTTTTTTTCGTGCGGAATACAAGCTCAGGAATGTCTGTGGACAAAATACCGGTCGTGGCTGTTTCACGGTGACCGGAAAGTGGAGAAAGCATCAGTTACCAACAAATAATTAGTCCACATTACAATGAACAGTTTTTTCCACAGCTTGTTTACCTGTTGAGCTAACAGGTTTTCCCCATCTTGATTTGACGCTCAAGTTCCGCGACCATGGAATTGAAACCTTTATCCTCAGCCATCTTCTCTTCGATCTTTTTGCATGCATGAAGCACTGTCGAGTGATCTCTTCCGCCAAAAGCCTTGCCTATTGACGGCAGGGAATAATTGGTAAGCTCGCGGATAAGGTACATCGCGATCTGCCTGGGAACAACTATATCCGCGCTCCTGCATTTGCCTTTCAGATCGCTCAGTTCCACATTGAACTTCTTCGCAACCTCAAGCTGCACTTTCTGCGCATCAATCACCTGCGCCGCCTCTTCTCCAAAGTGCTTGCTCAGGACTTCCTGGGCAAGAGTGGGTGTGACCGAGGTTTTCATCAACGAAGCATATGCATGCAGTTGTATGAGCGCACTTTCCAGCCTTCTGACGTTGGAGGTTATGAGCTTCGCAATGTACAATATCACATCGTTGGAAAGTGTGATATTCTCATACTCGGCTTTTGTTTCCAATATAGCCATTCGGGTTTCAAGGTCCGGTGGAGCGATGTCGGCTATCATTCCACATTCAAAACGTGAGAGCAGCCGTGTATCCAGCTTAAGGTCCCTTGGCGCACGGTCGCTTGTGAGCACAATCTGTTTGCCCATCTCATATATAGCGTTATATGTATGGAAAAACTCTTCTTCGGTGCGTTCTTTTCCCACCAGGAACTGAATGTCGTCCACCAGCCAGACATCTATACTGCGATATTTGCGCCTAAATTCGGCGGCCTTGTGCTCACGCAGTGAGTTTACGTAGTGGTAAGTAAATGCTTCCCCAGACACATAGGCCACTTTCATTCCCGGGAAGTTGGTCATTGCCGACTGACCCAGAGCATGCATCAGATGCGTCTTGCCAAGTCCGGGTCCGCCATAGACGAAGAGCGGGTTATACATCTTGCCCGGGTTTTCGGCAATAGCCATAGCGCAGGCATGAGCAAGCCTGTTTGTGGGGCCGACAACAAAATTTTCGAAGTTATACTGGCTGTTGATAGGCAGCGAGATCGACTCATCTTCTTCTTTGGACTTGGGTTTTGGTTTTGTGGGCAGCTTTTCGGCGAGTATGGCAGGCTCATTGCTCTCAATAAGCTCGACACGCACGCTCAGCTTTGTGCCCAGATCGCTTTCGAGAATTTCCTTGATGTGTCCGATATGCTTGCTTTCCAGCCAATGTTTTGCAAACCGGCTGTTTGTGGCTATCTTTACCAACCCACCGTCAATAGACAGAGGTCGGGCAGTCTTTATCCAACTCTCGAAAGACGGCTTGTTGACCTGCATTTCCAGCACTTCCAATGCGTGCAGCCATGCATTCTGCAGTGCAAGAAAAGCATCATCTTCACCTAGTTGGAGCTGCTTATCGGTCAAACCATTCACCCATCTTGTGAGCTAAAAGTAGAAAGAAACGAGGTCTATAGTATCAGGGATTATAGCACTCGGCCAGGTAATTCATCAACACCATGAGCAAATTTTTTGTGTCCCAAAATTACCCAGCTTATATGCCTGAACTTGTTGCCACAAAATTGCGTAACAAATAGAGTATAGTCGTTATTATGGGAAGAATGTTTGAGTAATGCTCTAATCAGGAGTCAGATGCACGTGGATAATGAGAGCCTGGAAGCAGTACCGAAACGAGTGAGGGTCGGCCTTTATGTTATAAGATGGCTGATTATCATTGGGGTCCTTATTGAATCCCAACTGAAGTATGCAACTGTCCAAATTGAACGAGCAGAGATATTCTGGGCAGTGGTTGCAATAGCCGTTGGCACACTTATATTTCCTCTCACCATTGGAAGGCGTCTTGGCCGTGTATCCGACATCGTTGTTACGACAACCGATATTTTGTTCGTCACGGTGGTCGTATACTACAGCGGAGGTCTTGCCAGTCCGTTTTATCCACTCTATTATGTGACGCTTATCACGGCTGCCGTCACTTTCGGCACGCAAGGCTCGATGTTGAGCGCACTGGCAATAGGCATTGTTTCATTGTGTGTCCAGGCCTCACTGAAGCACTGGGCGCTTTCTGAATTTTTGTTGGTTGATGATATAACACAGACTTTTCCATATCTGTTTCTGATCGCCTTGATTACTGGTGCGCTGCGTGACCGCATCCAAGCTCTCGATTCAACGGCCTCGGAATTAATGGCACAGCAGGCAGCGATGGATCGAGAATTGGAAGTGGCAAGGCAAGTTCAACAGGCCCAGCTTCCACAGGAAATCCCTGAAATTAATGGCATGAAGATATCGGTGCTGTATAACCCGGCGCGGGAAGTCGGTGGGGATTTGTATGAATTCTTCCCTATTGAGAATGATCGACTTGGGATCGGCGTTGCTGATGTTGCGGGCAAGGGTGTCCCAGCCGCTCTCTTGATATCGGGTGCCAAGTATGGCATATACGAACACTACAATGAAAACCTGTCCAAAATGGCCGCAGACCTAAATTATCACCTTCTGTCTGTCACCACAAGTGAAACATTCGTAACCATGACCTATGGAATTCTGGCGGTAAATACTGGCCGGTTCCGCTATTTCAATGCAGGCCATATGCCCATTATGGTTGTAAAACCCGATGGTGGGGTTTTGAGCGGCATACAAGCAGATATCCCTTTGGGAGTGCTGGAAGCTGCAGAATATGCACAGCGTAGCATAACTTTGGAACCCGGAGATGTGCTTGTCCTCTACAGTGATGGAGTCACAGACGCCTTTTCAAAAACTGAAGGCCTGGAGATGTTCCAGGGCTTTTTGAAAGAAGTTGCCGGAAGCAGCATATCCAGTTGGGGAGAGCGTATGATGGAGTGTATAAAGGCGCCGGATCAAGTTGATGATATCACGATGGTAGCCATACACTTTATTTCCAAGTCGCAGCTTTCCTGACGCCTTCGGGCTTCTGGGCAGTTACAGGTATTCTCAAGGCAATCCAGAGTCCTACTGGTGATGTTGTCAGGCTGTTGGTGCCGAGAGACTTCGTCAACGATATGACCGACTTCACTCCCAGCCCATAGCCAGTGATGGGCATACCACGATGAATAACGGCGGAGCTTATTGGCTCCGCCGTTTTTTTACTGGTTTAGCCTCTCCTAAGGGCGGGAACAAGTAAACGCCGGCACTTTATGTCGGCAAGGGGCGAGTTCGGTCGGCATTTTCACCGTGGGCGTATTATCAGCTGGAGGGATAAATATGCGCCACACAGTAATTTGTGCAATGTGTCTGATCGTTCTTTTGTTTGCCCCATATTGCCCGGCTGATGCCGAGCGAGTCATGGGCGAGGTATATCAAGTCAGCAACGATGTTATTGTTGCCAGCTTCCCCGTTCCGGTCCATCCGCGAGCACTGATGACTATTCTGAAAGGCGATGGCGATAGTGTGGCAGGGCTGGCAATCGCCCAAAAATGCAACGGTGATGCTCCTCCTTATGACGTGACGGGAGCACTTTATTTCACGATGGATGCGGTTGCCGTCTCTGCAGGCAAGAAAGTGTATGTAAACTCCTTTAATGCGGGTGCGGCTCCCAGCAGTATTGATCCTCCCGCCGCAGTAAAACCTGCTCCGTTTTACAAACCGCCGTCAGATCAGGATTTAAAACTCTACTACTATGCAGCCGGACAGACAGTCGGCTACGGTGCATTCGGACTTGGTTATGAGCGTTCGGTAAGGCTCTATAAGGCTATTTCGCTTGAGTTGGACGGCGGCGTGACTGGAGTAGGAAACCTTGACAGTCAGAGTGGGGATAGTTTGAACGCGGATCAGTTGATCAAAAGCCTTAATGGTCGCCTGCGAGTTGACCTTTGCAAAGGCTTTGCCGTCTATACTGGTTATCGTTGGAACCAGGCGCGTGGTGACGATGAAAAATGGGAAACACTTGTCAAGCACCTGGGTGGCACAAAATTCGATGCAGCCTCGGACAATGAAAGAGGCATAGTCCAGTTCAAAGGCATGGAGTATGGCTTCATCGTGAGGCCTTTCAAACGTTTTTCTGTATCTGCAGGCTACATCCCGGAATATATCAGCGATTATGGCACACTTGGGGTAATCGGCAGGCCGGCATATTCAGGTGAAGTCAGGTTTGGAGGCGGCAGGGGTGCGGTCAGGTTTAGAGGCATAACCACCACGGACTACTGGCTTGCTGATATGGGTGTCACGATCAGGTAATTGGTAGTAGGGAACAAGAGATAGGAGAGATAGATGCAAACAGAAGAATTTCTGAAGAAAGTCAAGCAGCGTGCCGGCCTTATAGACAACAATAGTGCCAAACGTGCAAGCGAAGCAGTGTTCGAGACCTTGCGAGCACGTATTTCTCACGAAGGCGGCGATAACGTGGCAGCCCAGCTGCCAAAGGAACTCAAGGACCTTTGGGAAAGCAATGTGTTCGAGCATGTGCAGCGAAAAGTTATGGGCGGCGAACGTTTTGATTTAGGCGGGTTCTTGGCCAGCGTAGCCCAAAAACTCGGGCTTGACGACATTTCTCAGGCCGAGACCGTGACAAAGGCAGTCTTTATGTCTATGCACGAACAGATAACGCAGGGTGCGGCCCAGTCAATATCCCACCAGCTTCCGCAGGATATACGTATTTTTTGGGAATCATCGGTCGCTCAACAGACTTTTCCCTACGAATGGGAAGCACCTGTGGAGACAATGGAGCAGGAGACTATAGTTCTTGCTGAAACAGAGGAAGAAATCAAGGCTGGGCAAGAGACGTCTCCATCAGTTCATCCGCCTGCAATGGACAGGGTGACAATGGCTTCGGAGCATGCGGGTGTGCAAGGCCCCGCAAGCGTAGAGCACTATCGTTCTGATTCGCAGCTTGCCGAAGAAATAGGAGAAATGCTAGCAGAAAGTGATGAGCTGGACCCTGAGCATATTGAGGTCTTTGTCGAGAGAGGAAATGTCACATTGCGAGGCAGTGTCAAGACTTCTCAGGAACGCGAGGTTGCAATTGAGATAGCTTCGGAAGCTCTAGGGGTTGGGGAGATCCGCAGTGAGCTTGAAGTAATAAGCGAGAAAGCAGCCGGCGGCAGGTAGTGGTTAAAAAGCGCAGCAGTTGGATATAACGAATAGCGCCCGGCAGTTAATATCCGGGCGCTGTTTAGCCCGCATTATTCACGTTCCTCGTGAATGATGCTCTCGGAGACCCGGATTATGCGGGCAGTGTGTAATCCGGGTTAGTGATCCAAAATGCGGCGCAAGATCAAGTCAACACCAGATGAAAGCATATATCAACGTGCAGGCAGATGGGTGCTCACACTTACATTTGGTGTGCTTGCACTAGTTTTCTGGCCAACGGCAAATAATGCGAACCTGGCAAAGCCGGTTCTGCTTGTTGCAGGGCTGATAGCGATAAACTTTCTGCTTTTTGCAAGATATGCCAGAGGCGAACATATACATTTGGGCTATAGTGCGATTGACCTTTGCGTGGGCATTTATACACTTGTGTTGTGCACCTCCTGGATATACTCGGACTATCGCAGCCAGACCGTAATCGCAATGCGATCAGGCATACTGTACGCGATGCTTTACTTCACCACAAGACTCATTCTCACAGATGAACGCACCCGCGCAAAGCTGATATATACGCTGCTCTTGGGATGCACTGCTGTCTCGCTGGCAGGAATATATGAGAGGCTTGGCGGCTTGCCATGGGGCAACATGTCGGCTGTCTCTTCAACATGGTTTAACCCCACATACCTGGCGGCCTATCTTCTTACTGTAATGCCTCTTGCAGCCTGGGCGGCTTTTGAGAAGAGACATCCATTCCGTTCTGCGGGGATTGCGGCACTGCTCACCGGCGCGCCGGCACTGTTGTTTACTTCCACCGTAATCGCCTGGGTCGGCGTTGTGCCCATTCTTTTGGTCGCACTGGTTGGAGCATGGCCTTTGCTTGCTGCCGACAAAAAGAAAAAGCTCGCAGAGTTTGCGGTGGCGTGTGTTGTTCTTATCGGTGCATATCAATTTGCTTCATTGCACTGGTGTCCCACTCTCTCGCCCACTGGTGTGATTGCGAGAGCATTTTCCGCATCGGACGCAAGCAACAGCGAACGTCTTGGCCTGATGACGACTGCTTTGCATATTGGGTGCTGTAGTCCAATATTGGGAAAAGGAGCAGGGACTTTCGGCATCTATGCACCTCAGAATGCACCTCATTCCTGCTATGCAAACATCCTCAGGGACCCGTCAGTAAATGGCCCGGTCATTATTGCACATGCCCACAACGAGTTCCTGGAGGTATTTGCCGAGTTGGGTATAATTGGTCTGGTTGCATTTTTGTCGATGCCGATAGCCGCCGCATGGGCTATTTTGGTCCTACAAAAACAAAAAGACGTATCACTTAACGATAAGCGGCTTGCGATTGCGCTTTTGGCGGGTATGGTCGGTTTTTTGGCGGCGAATATGGTCGGCAGGTCTGCGAGAGTGCCGGGCGAAACGGCTTATTATTACATCTTGCTTGCCGTATTGGCTTCTATGCATGCGCAAAGTGAATTTTGGCGGCCGGTGAGAAAATCCAAGCGTACATTTCTGCTTGCAGCAATATCGGCGGTATGTGCACTGCTGCTGATAATCGGATGGTCGAGCCTGACTGAGCTAAGATCGAGCATATACCTTACCAGAGGTGAGGCGCTGCTCACCGATCCATATAACACAGCCGGATCTGCCGCGGCAGCGGAAGAGTTCAAAATTGCCTGCAGGCTGACTCCATTTGACCCAGGCGCATGCTACGAACTTGGAAATGCCCTTGCTGTATCTGGCCGGCATTACGAGGCTCTCGATGCATATAAAGTCGTTGAAAAGCTCTCTCCCGACTATGGCAGAGTACATTTCAACAAAGCCACAAGCCTTTATAACCTTGGCAGATATATCGAAGCAGAGCGTGAAATGACTATTGCTCACGAACAGGACGGCCTGCCAGACAGCCGTGCAAGACTCGATTACCTGAGAAGTCTATTTCACAAAAATAGCAGATGAAGCCAAATTACTCGGCAGCCGATTTTTCCTGTGTGGGCTGAAGTTGTTTGTTGAGATCAGACTTCATCTTGTCGATGCTCTCGAGTGCCTTCTTGATGATTCCGTCAGCCTCATTTAGACGTTTCAGGATGCTCTCTGCATTAACAGTCCCGACACTCAAAGCAGCCGCCACGGCATTCTTGCGTGTGAACGCACCAAGGACAATATTATCCTGCGCATCCACAAGCCCGGAGGGCGCTTTTAGTTTGGTGAGATTTTGCCAGGCTTCCTCTGATGCATTTTTGCCCGCAGCAGCAACTATTGCCTGATGTCCTGAATGAACCGACCGGCAGAGCGATGCAGCTTCCTTATCGGATGCGACAAGTGCGTCTACGACCTTGCTGCGGTAATCATCTATTTCACTAATCTGCAGTCGCACAGCCTTAGCGTTGCGTGTGAGCTTGTCAACATTAATCTCGACCTTGGGCACCGGCTTCGGATTTCGCAGAGGTGTTGTGACCGCCACACCGGTCAATACCAGCAGCATCAGCCCGCCGATCAATACGAATGAATTTCGAGACCTGTTTCTCTTCTTGACCGGTTTTGGGAGGTTTGGATTTGGGCGAAAAGTCTCGTCGTCGGGTTGCTCATCATTGATTTCTTCTGCCGACGTCTCGTAGCCCAGTTCTTCAACGCTCTTATAGACAGCCTCTTCGTCAGTTGTGTTTGATACTGCTTCAGGCTCAACCGAAAGTTCTGTCACAGGCACTGAGGCTATGGGTTCTATTACCGGCTCTTCCACCGGTTTGACGTCAGGTTCACTGTCCGTTACGGCAGCAGACTCGACAACCACCGGTTCAGGTTTAGCCTCTTCGGTCTGAGCACCTGTCATCTCCTCGAACATTTCCTCAGCCAATGACTTTGCCTGACGGCCGCCCTTCATTGGTTTTGGTGTCTGTTCGGCGTCGTCTTTGGGTGCTTCGATATCCGCTATTTCTTCAACAGGTTTTGTTTCAGTTGCCAGAGCGCTATTACCAATATTAGGCTCTATACGCTCCACCTTTTTCCCGATTGCGGACTCTATCTTTTCAGCTATTGCATCACATTTTGTGACCCGCTGATCGCCGCTGAAAACAATGACATTATCCGGCGGACCGGATACATTTGTCTTTGGTGTGCCGTCTGTCTGTATTTGAATGACTGCGCCCATTGGGCCTTTGCGCACATTAACATTTATGACATCGGCGTATGCATACTCGCCGACACTCAGTCCGTTAAGGGTGCCAGTTGCGGTCAGTCCTGCCTTGATTATAAGGATTCGGGAATTTGTAATTACGATGGCCTGGCCCTGGTCGCCAGTCTCCTGGGCAACAATTTCTTCCCCGTCCTGAAGCGCGGTGTCGCGCGCCTGGGCGAGGCGTTCGTCCATACCATCCTTGGGAGCGCCTTTGTCAGAGGCCATTACAGAGCTACCTCCGGTTCATACTATCGACTCATACTTATATTTCGGCGTGTTCCGCTCTCTCCTGTAGAGCATTTGAGCCTGCAATTATCAAAACCGGCATATTTGGCGATAGACGTCTTTCCGGGTATACTTGACTATATTTGCCACATCAGCCAAAGGAAGCGAACATTTTGAAACGTATAATCGATCTTTCATACAAAATAACGGCCGGTATGCCTGTCTACCCGGGCGACCCACAAGTCCGGTTTAACCGTGTACATACAATCAAGGATGGCGGATACAATGTCACCGAGGTTGTTATGGGGACGCATACCGGAACGCACATGGACGCACCTTCGCATTGCATTCACATCGATCGTGGAATAGACTCTCTAAGGCTTGAGGCAATGGTCGGCTGGGCTGAAGTACTGGACGTGGGGGAGAAGACTGACGGCTCAGAGATAACGTCTGCCGATCTGGACGCATATGCTGAAAGAGTCAGTGAAGGTTCAAGGGTGCTCATAAAGACCGGCTGGGGCAGACGTTTCGGCGATCCGAGTTTTTTCACCAGCTTTCCGGGACTGAGCGCGGGAGCGGCGCTGTGGCTGACGAAAAGAAAGATCTCGCTGCTTGCTCTTGAGCAGCCGTCGGTGCATCGCGAGAATCATTTAGAAATCCACAAGACACTGCTTTCAAATGGAGTTGTTCTGATCGAATCGGCTGCCAACATGGATCAAATCACTCAAGATAGAGTGTATATAACAGCTCTCGGGTTGCCTCTGGCCGGGCTTGACGGTTCGCCGATACGCATGATCGCAGTAGAGGGAATGAACTAGACCCTGCACAATATGCATATATCGTGTGAATGACGTGTGTTATCACGGGTAAACTATGCATGTAGCGGAGGGGTGAAATGGCAATTATAGTCTTGGTCATAATTCTGGCTCTGGTTGGCTTCGCAGACAGCCTCTATTTTGTAATGGTGCATTATGGATTCACTGATGCCGAACCCCCGGAAGTTCCATTATGTCCTGACGATGGGCACGGCACGTGTGCAACCGTGGCACGTTCGCCTCAGTCGGAATTTTTTGGCGTGCCCAGCAGCTTGTTCGGACTGGCGTTCTACGGGGCGGTACTTGCTGCGGCAGGAATGAGACTTATGTTCGGGTTCTGGCCTTTGCCGCAAATATTGGCGGCAGTATCGGTTGCATCTGCAGTCGTAAGCTTGTATCTTGCATATACTCTTGTCTTTCAAATACAGATACTGTGCCCGCTTTGTTTCACAGCCCACGCGATCAATCTCAGCCTGGCCACAATTTTTGTGATAATGTTAGTTCGGCATTAGCAAAAAGGGTTGACTTCCACCATACCTCGCGATATTCTGATACAAAACGCTTGATAATGGGAGCACTCTAGGAAATTGACAGGGAAAATGAGTTCGCGAGAGCGTGTGCAGTTGGTTTTACAGGGTGAACTGCCTGACCGATTGCCGTTTAATTTTTGGATGGATCGCGACAAAATGGCGGCGCTGGACAAGAAGTGGGGGGCTGATTTTAGACTCACTCACTATGGTGCAGATGTTGTTGAAGCATTTGCAATAATGAAGTTCTGGTCCTCCATTCCTATGAAGACTCACTTCGACGGAAAAACATCTTGGCAATTGGAGCCGATGGTAAGTTCGCTCAAGGAAGTGTCCGATTACCCGATGCCCGACCCGCTGGGGGCAGATTTGTTGGCCGATATTCAGGCCAAAAGAACCAAGTATCCCGACAAGGCAATATTTGCGATGCTGCTGCCTCCGTTTGCTGTAATCGAGCCTCTTCGTATGCCGGAAAACCTGTTTCTGGAACTCTACGACAGCGCCGACGAGATTCATCATATACTCAGCCGGGTGACGCCGGTTATGGTGGAAGCGGCAAAGCGAGTGTGCGCATCGGACATAGATGCGCTCTACCTTGCGCATGACATCTGCAGTCGCGATGGAGCAATGATATCTCCCAAGCATCTCAGGGAGTTTCATTTCGATTACATGAAGCCTATTATAGACGTAGCGCATGAGGCGAACAAAAAGGTCCTCTATCACTCAGACGGCTACATCTTGCCTGTGCTCGACATATATGTCGAGTATGGAATCGACGGCTGTAATCCCCTGGAGCCTCGCTATAATGATTTGAAAACGTTTGCGGACAAATTCGGAAACAAGCTGATGCTCTATGGCGGCGGAGACAACTGCGGTGTGATTCCTGATGGGACAGTGGAGCAGGTTCGAGAGCATGTCCGCAGCCGATTCGAGATAGCCGGGGTAAATGGCGGATATATTTTTTCGACCCACGATATTCCCGGTTACTGCCCACAGAAAAACCTTGATGCGATGATTGATGAGATCAAAAAGTGTATTTACTGATCCTATCATAACTGGACTAGCGACACCCATCTGTGAGATACTAAGGTAACAACGCAAAGAGGTCCAGCAATGTCCAAACCGATCATAATTCTGACAGCCGGAAGGCAGAACCTATATACGCCGCGCAAAGAGGTCCAGACCGTATGGGCCGGCTGTGATATTGACTATGTAAAGGCGGTCCTGCGCTCAGGCGGCGCGCCAATACTCATGCCGCACATTGCCGACAAGGAATCGATCCATAAATTGCTGGAAGCTGCCGATGGAATAATCTTCACCGGCGGGGGAGATGTCATATCGACAGCATATGGCGAGCAGCCTCATCCGAAAAGCGCTCTGCAGGACCCGGCCAGGGATGAGATGGAGTTCGAGGCGGTTCGGACGGCCATGGAGTTAGGTCTGCCGATACTGGGCATCTGTCGTGGGATTCAGGTCATCAATGTTGCCTTAGGTGGGTCATTGGTCCAGGATATTGCCTCTCAAGTCCCTGATTCAGTAAAACATTTTTCTGCAGGACTTGCTCCAATGCTTTTGCATGATGTGGCAATTGTGCCGGGTTCGCTTTTGGCCGGTATAGTCGGGTCCACGTCTATGGCGGTGAACAGTTGGCACCATCAATCCATAAAAGAGATTGGCAGGGGGCTTAAAGTCAACTGCCATGCGACTGATGGAGTGATTGAGGGCGTCGAGTCCGATGAAGGTAAACCGATACTTGCCATGCAGTGCCACCCGGAAGAAATCGCTGCCGATTATCCACTTTTCCAACGTTTCTTCGACTGGTTGATTGAGAATGCTTCAAAGCATGCCGACGGTTGACACCCAGCGCAGCCGTTCATATAATTACTGAGCATCAAATGACATCATCCAATGTTTCACTGATAATACCGCTCGTTGAAGCAGGACCTCTGCGCAGGGCAGGCAGGAAAGCGACCGACTTATCCAGGCTGATCGCAGCGCATTTTGTCGTCCCGAGAGGGTTTGTCATCAGCGCCGATGCATATCGCTGCCACCTATGGGCAAGCGGCGCACGTGAAATTGCCTCCACCCTGGCCGAAGCTGAAGACAGGGAAAAGATCCGCGAGGCCATCATCTCCGCCGAAATCCCGGCAGATGTGTGGCAGGCGATTGCGGATGCTTATCAGCGCTTGTCGCTGCAACTGGGTTTTGAGAATCCTGTGGTCGCAGTCAGGTCTTCGGCAATCGAGGATAGTCAGGCGCAGGTAAGTTTCCCCGGCGCATACGAAAGCATTTTGAACGTATCAGGCCAGGATGCTCTCAAAGCGGCGATCAAGCGTGTATGGGCATCGCTGTGGAGTGGTAAGGCAGCCGCATATCGAGCGCGCCACGCCATAACATCCGAGCCGGCTATGGCGATAATCATCCAGCAGATGATGGAAGGCAAATGGTCAGGCACTGCCCTGACTGCAGACCTGGTGACCGGCAACCGAAACCGTATCATAATTTCCTGCTCATCATCCGCAGATGCAGCCGACCTTTCGTGTTTCACAGTGGATTTACACAATCCGTCCGCCGTGGCAAGTGGTGATGACCTGGCAAACTCACCTGGAGAGAGTGTCATAACCCTGCTTGCTGAAAAGGCAATTGTAGTAGAAAAGACACTTGGCTCTTCTGTTGAGCTTGAATGGACATACGACCTGGACCAGCTGTGGTTCTTGCAGGCAAGACCGATGAGCAATATTCCTCCATACTTTCCCGACAATGGCGATGATGAGCATGATGGTGTGTGGAAAAGACTGGCATCATTTCCTGTGTCGAACTTTTCAAGACAGAGCCTGTTGGCGTCGGGGCAAGTCCGTGTTGTCAATGGATATGTCTACGAGCAGCAGCGCTGTGGACTAGACAATGCCGGCAGACAGATGGCTGAGGGTTTCAGGCTGCTTGAAGACTGGCAGACCAAAACAGGCAAGTCGCTAAAGAGACTTGACTTCTCAGGCGACACTGATTTGATCGCACGTGCCCAAAAGCTGGCCGGTGACGTGAGCAGCCTGCTAAAGTGGATGTCAGACGCAAGGCACTATGGATATCTGTTTGTTGAGCATCTTCGCCAAATAATCGATCAATGCGATATAGACACATTTAGCAGATTGTTAGGATGGCTGCCGGGAGATGCGATAATGCGTGATGCGCATCTGCAGGAGCTTGCAGATCAGTTCTGCTTTGCTCAGAAGTCCGGCAAGTTGGATGATCCATCGTGGCGCAAGAGCTACAAAGCAGATGTCGAGAGATTTGCCCTGGAATATGGCCACTCATTCACTTGTGTTGATGATGCATATGACATCGCTTCCTGGGAGAGTTGGATCGAAAACGGCGATACAGTCTTCAGAATGATTGCGGCCATGAGCCGTCGACAGGATTGCGCCAGCCTGATAACACTTCATTGTGCAACGGAAGATGATTACCGTCTAGCCGTAGCGGAGGCTCAAAAAGTGATAGGGGCGGCTAAAAAGGCTGGTTTTGAAAAAACTCTCCGCCTCACCAGAGGGTGGCTTTCACTCGGAAATGAGTGCGAAATCGCGCTTGCAAAAGCGGAAGCCCAGTTAAGACTTACGATTATCGAGCTTGGACGCAAACTGAAAAATGCAAATGTGATGGCAGACAAGCATGATGTATTTTATCTCATCCTATCAGAAATTGCCGAACTTATCGAACAGCAAGGTGCAAACCGCGAGAAAGAAATGGCAGCACTTGTGGCTCAGCGTAAGCATGACATCTGGCTTGAAGACCGGCTCAGTCCCCCTGATATTCTGCATGATGACGTGGAAACGGCTCCATCTCTTGCATCGGTATTTACTGGAACAAGCATTTGTTCTGGTTCTGTTACCGGCAGAGTGCGAAAAGCACTAAGTGTTGAAGATGCGGGCGAGATTGAGCACGGTGAGGTTCTTGTGGTTGAATCGCCAACCTTGGCATGGACTCCATTCCTTGCAACCGCTGGAGGGTTTATTGCTCAGGGAGAATGCCTGCAGCCGGGAGTCGAATCGGTGATGAGAACATATGGTGTTCCGTCCATAATTGGATGCAAAGGGGTGGTGGACGCGCTTCAAAACGGCGATCATGTGACTCTGGACTGCTCTGCGGGTGTGATTGAGATCAGTACCCGGTCATCCGCCGCGCGATCCGTATGACTTCAGCCAATAGCTCCGGGTTGTCAGAGCCGATCAGATATTGTTTCGAGCGAGTGGATGTGAGTTTGACCCCACGTTTTCCACAGAGACAATAGGTTTTCATCTGCCTGCAAAGGTGTATTTTCCAATCACCGATATTGACAAGCGGCGGGAGCCGATGAACGTCGACTTGCTCGATATCCTCCATCTTTAGTGTGAGCAGCGGGATATCAAATATTCCCAGTCGGACCTGCACACTTTTGGAGCTGACGCGTATTCTCAGCCCGCCAAGCAAGGCAATGCAAAACGACCCTATTATAACTGGCAGCACTTTCTCCGGGGTAAAGACCGCACCGGCATAAAACACGACGATAGTAATGGAGATAATGAAGTTAATCCAAACAGGGCTTTGGACCTCACGATAGGTCCAGTTTCTGCCCTCTTCAGTGGCTGCGCCAATGCGTCTTTCGATATCTTGTATATCTGAAGACTCTATGACCTCCACTTGTCTATCCACGACAATCATCCTTCTTACGTTTGAAGACCAATATCGCGACATCGTCGGCAAACTTTCCTCCGGCAAATGCAAGTGACCTGTCAACTATATGCTCAGCAATAGCTCTTGCAGTTGCATCATGAGCTTCTGACAAAGCCGTCATTATCCCCGATTCGCCGAAAAATTCGCGTTTTTTGTTGCGAGCCTCTATCAAACCGTCTGTGTATGCAACAAACACACCGCCCGGCTTAAGATCAAATCTTGCAAGTTCATATTTCGAGTCATCCCTTATTGCAAGAGCGTTGCCTCCGAGTTCCAGAAGATGACATTTGCCGTCGCAGACAATGGGATGGCAGTGCCCCGCGTTTACCAGGGACAGTCGTCCGCAAGGTTCGTATTTGACAGCCAGAGCCGTCGCAAAAAGGCCGGACTTGAGTTCGGAATCAGAGACACGGTTGACTCGGGTCATTGCATCTGCCAAATCAGCGTTTTCGCGCACAAAGCCTCTGAAGAGGGATCGCAGCATTACCGAATCTGCTGCAGCATCCAGCCCATGACCGGCGAGATCGCCTATTATGAACGCCGCTCCACCCCCGTCAAGAGTGAAAAAGTCCAGGAAGTCACCGCCCAGACGCGCCTTTTCTCGTGCGGAAATATATATATGAGCCACTTCAAGGTCAAAAGTCTTTTTCGGAATCTCCGCCAGCAGTCCCTCCTGCACAATACGGCCGACCTCAGCTTCCTCTATGAGTTCTTTTCTATATGATTCAAAGTAAGAGGTTGCCATTGCCGCCAGCGCAGCGTGCAGGAACTCGTCCATTGCTATGAACCATTCCTGTGTCTTCTCGCAGCGCTCTGTGAGCAGAAAAGGCGTATAGCTTTGTTCCAGAAAGTGGATGCTGACTATCAAACCTTGGAACGGATACCTATGCTTAGCCAGGTTTGTGCCGATATCTTCAAGTTCGGTAATACACAACTCAATTTCACGGCCAGCCATACGTGTAAGTATGACACTCAGGATTTTGTCGAAGAGGTTGCGTAAGTCACTCCGGCTGAATCCGGGTGGTTGCCATGCCCGGCTCTGCAAGCGCAGCCATTCATCAAGGATTTTGTTTTGCTGAGGCAATAGTTGCTCAGCAATTTCTTGAAGAGAGCTTTTGTTTGCTTCAGAGAATGATATAATGCGATATCCTGCGAGCCTATGTGTTTCCATTTTGCCTCGTTATCTTTGTGAACATTTATATTATGATACCACGAATGCATTGGTGATGTACGAATTGCGTCAGCTTTACAAGTCAGCCTAAACGCGCTAGAATAAGAGCAATAATTGAACATATAGGCGCGGGGAAGAGTAGGCGGTAAATGTCCGTAGAGAGGAAGCGGTCGGTGAAAGCTTCCGGCAGGTGCCGCTCGAACGTCGCCTCGCTTGCCGCGGGAAGAACGGATTTATTCCTATTAGAACCTGCCGGGTGTGCCCGTTACAGCAACATGAGCTTTGCTTGATTTAAGCAGAGAAATCAAGGTGGTATCACGAGTCCTGTCGTCCTTGTAGTGGGATGGCGGGGCTTTTTATTTGCTCAGAGGTGATCTGATGGTCGATGAAGAGCTGGACTATTATGAAGCCAGGTCATGGTTTTGGACGCGCACATTTGTCTGGATAGTACCCGCGATCATAATTACAGCAATTGGCCTGTATCTCTTTTGGAATTACTATAAACTGGTCGGCTCATCCTCGTTGAAGTTATGGGTATCGATTGGGGGAGGAGTCGGGACTGTACTAATCGGTCTTCTGGGAGCCAAAATTTCTCTGGAGTTTGTGTGGATGAGACTGGGACGTCTCTATGGCTATGTAATAAATGGACCGATATGCGCGGTGATATCGGGCATTGCGGCGTTCTTGCTGTGTGGGGCAATCCTGAGTACATTGCAAAACGATGCATATAACCCGATGTCTCAGGCAGAGGTTCAGACCACATATATGTTGATGCAGTTCGGCATAGGCGCATCTATGTTCTGGGGGTTTATATTCGGCAGTTGGTTTGCCATGAGGCGTGACAAATATTTTATTGAGCAGATATAGAGTAGGTAACAGAGCACAGGTACAGGCAACAGATAAGTAATTTATCCCTCCGGGTATCCTGCCTGGAGGGAAAGATACTGAGGAGTAGGCGATGAATGATAACATAAAACAGGCGGCAGAGCTGCCGAAAGTATACGACCCGACAAATGTCGAGAATAAATGGTATAAGTTCTGGCTGGACAAGAACTATTTCCATGCCGAGCCGGACGAGGGCAGGGATAAATACTGCATCACTATCCCGCCACCCAATGTCACCGGCTCGCTGCATATAGGCCATGCGCTCTGTTACAGCATCCAGGATGTCCTGACCCGATGGAAAAGGATGCAGGGGTTCAATACTCTCTGCCTGCCAGGCACCGACCATGCCGGCATCGGCACTCAGAACAAGGTGGAGCAGGCGCTTGCCAAGGAGGGTCTGACCCGTCATGATCTGGGTCGGGAGAAGTTCCTTGAGCGCGTATGGGCTTGGAAAAAAGAATACGGCGGCCAGATCATTCACCAGTTCAAGACTATGGGTTTCTCCTTCGACTGGGAGCGTGAGCGTTTTACGATGGACGCCGGATACACCGACGCTGTTCTGGAATCGTTCATCCGGCTCTTCGACAAGGGCTATATATATCGCGGCGCGCGAGTAATCAATTGGTGTCCGCGCTGCCACACAGCCATATCGGATATCGAGGTCGAATATGTTGAGCAGCACAGCCATCTCTGGCACCTGCGATATCCCCTCGAAGACGGTTCTGGATATGTCATAGTGGCGACCACTCGGCCTGAGACAATGCTGGGTGATACGGCAGTTGCCGTGAACCCAAGAGACGAGCGATATGCGGATATGGTAGGCAAGAATGTCAGGCTGCCACTTACTGACCGCTTGATCCCGATTGTAGCAGATGAGCATGTGGATATTGAGTTCGGAACAGGCGCTGTGAAGGTCACTCCCGCGCATGACCCCAATGACTTCGAGATAGGCATGCGCCACAAGCTGCAGCAGATTGTTGTGATAGGTCCCGACGGCTCGATGACCCAGGAAGCTGGAACGGATTACGAAGGTCTGGACAGGTTCAAGACCCGCCAGAAAGTGGTCGATGACTTGGACAAACTCGGTCTGCTCGATCACATAGAGGACTATTCGCACTCAGTAGGCACATGTGAGCGCTGCCACACCACAATCGAGCCTCTGCTCTCTGAGCAGTGGTTCTGCAAGATGAAAGAGCTTGCCGGTCCGGCTATAGATGTGGTGAAGCAAGGTAAGGTCAAGTTCCACCCGGATCGCTATGAGAAGATATTTATCGAGTGGATGGAGAACGTCCGCGACTGGTGCATATCCCGCCAGCTCTGGTGGGGTCACAGGATCCCGATCTATAAGTGCGACGAGTGCGGTGAGGTTGTCGCCGCCAGGAGCCAGTCGGATGCTATAAGCAAGCTCAAATGCGGCCACTCCGGCGTGACCCAGGATACGGACGTGCTCGACACATGGTTTTCATCTGCTCTCTGGCCTTTCGCGACAATGGGCTGGCCGAAGCAGACGCCGGAACTCGATTATTTCTATCCGACGGATGTGCTGGTGACCTCGCGCGAGATCATATACCTGTGGGTCGCAAGAATGATCTTTTCGGGCATGGAGTATTTGGGCGAGATTCCTTTTAAGGATGTGTATATCTACGCTACGGTGCTCAATGAAGAGGGCAAACGTATGAGCAAGTCGCTTGGGACGGGTGTTGACCCGCTCGATCTCATAGACAGATTCGGGGCGGACGCTCTCAGGTTCGCTCTGATTCAGCAGACAGGTATGAACCAGGACATCAAGTTCTCCGATAAGCGCGTGGAGGATACACGCAACTTCGGCAACAAGATTTGGAACGCCAGCCGGTTCGTGATTATGAACCTTGAGGACTATGATGGACAGAGTTTTGATAAGGATGCTCTCCGATTAGAGGACAGATGGATACTCTCTCGACTGAACCGTGTGATCGAGACAGTCAACTCCAGTCTGGTGACATACAACATGGACGTAGCCGCCCGCGCAATATATGAGTTCCTCTGGAGCGAGTATTGTGACTGGTATATAGAGCTGGCCAAGCCGAGGCTCAGGGACAGCGATGATCAGAAGCGTCAGGTACAGTCAGTTTTGTATTACGTGCTGGAATCCACTCTGCGGCTGCTGCACCCGATCATGCCTTTTATCACCGAGCAGATATGGCAGGCTCTGCCTCATGAGGGCGAGAGCATAATGCTTGCGCCGTATCCTGAAGCTGATTCGAGTATGTTTGATGGTGAGGCTGAAGCGCAGATGAATGCTGTTATGGACGGTACCAGGACTGCCAGAGAGCTGAAAGCGTCGAAGAATATTCCGATCCGTCAGTCGACTGTAATGGCGTTCCAGCCGTCCTCCGGCAGGGAGCTGACCGAGCATGAAAAGACTCTCATCGAGAGCCTCTCCGGCGCTGTGATCGAGCTGACTGACGTTCCTTGTGACCTTGAGAGCCATATAGCAGGGACTGTTCCAAACTTCGGGACGTTCTTTATGAGTGTTCCCAAACTCAGCGACGAAGAGTGCAAAGCGGAACTAGCCAGGATAGATAATGAATTGAAATCTATCGAAAAGGACCTATCCAGGTCGCAAGGCAAGCTCTCAAATGAAGGTTTCGTCTCAAAGGCTCCTGCTGCTATTATAGAGAAAGAAAAGAGGATAATAGCCGAACTCTCTGAAAAGAAACAAAAGCTGGAGGATAGGAAGAGGTCGTTGTCTTAGCTTCTATATATTATTAGCTTTGTCCCTCCAGGTAAGATTTTATCACTACAGGTATCTTACCTGGAGGGATTAGTAAGGAGAAGCCGCTGGCTTAATATCTGGCGGCTCTTAACTCTCCACCCTCCACTCTCAACTAAATGAAAGGAGGCAGGGCAGTGGTATTTACACGCTGCAAAACGTGAGTATCCGCAACAGCGGTGCACGGGTTGTATCAAGTGATTAATATTGGCCGCGACCACGCCCTGCCGATTGTTCCTCTCTGGACAAAGCGGTAATACAAGCATGCGTGATTGGGGGCCGCAGATCAAGGAGGAATATGCATGTCAGACTACAGACAGATGTGGACAGACTTGGGGATGGACCTCAAGCGCCACGATCAGCTTCTCGAAATCCTGGGAGGAGCCTACAGCCAGTATTTTCTATCGCAGCATAACCGCCCCGAGACGATGAAATACTTCGACTTCGTCGTCAGTGAAGCTCATGGTCTGCGCATTCAAGAGTTGAATGAACATCGAAAGGCCGGTGGAAAAGTGATAGGCGCGTTTTGCGTCTTTGTGCCGGAGGACATCGTGATAGCTGCCGGAGCTATCCAGGTCGGCCTGTGTGCGGGAGCCGATTTTGCCATACCGGATGCCGGCGGCCTTATTCCAGAGGGCGCCTGTCCGCTTATCAGGGCTTCGCTCGGTTTCAAAGTCAGCGACACATGCCCATATATCCAGTCTTCGGACCTGCTGGTGGGTGAGACAACATGCGACGGCAAGAAGAAAATGTATGAGGTTTTGGCCGAGTTTCATCCAATTTTTGTAATGGAGCTTCCGCAGACAAAATCTGATAAAGCACACGAGCTATTCCTGGCTGAGATTCGCAAGTTCAAAGACAAAATAGAAGTCTTTACCGGCAATAAAATCAGTTCCAGCGCACTTGCTGAAGCTACAAAGAAGATTGAAGCGAAGAAGCGTGCGATGCGCCGCTTCAATGCAGCCAGAGCCGCAGATCCGGTACCTATCTCGGGACGCGATGCTCTGCTGATAGAGCAGATCGCCTTCTACGATGATATGGATCGTTTTACTGCCAAGGTAAACGAGCTTGCAGACGAACTCGAAGCGCGAGTTGCGAAAGATGAGGGAGTATTCCCAAAAGGCACGCCACGAATTCTCTACTCGGGCACGCCACTGCCTCTGCCGGACTGGAAGATCGCGACCATAGTCGAGCAGGCAGGTGGGGTCATGGTGGGAGAAGAATCATGTGTTGGAAGCAGATATTACTCAACTACAACACCTGCCGATGACGACACTCTCGACGGGCAGCTAAAGGCCATATCCGAGAGGTTGATGCAGACTCATTGCGCATGCTTTACTCCTAACACGGAGCGTGCGACCGATATTACCCAGATGGCGCGCGATCTCAAGGCCGACGGTGTGATGCACTACTCGTTGGCATTCTGCCAGCCATACGCATTTGAGGCTATTAAGATCGAAAAATCTTTGCAGAAAGCCGGAATACCTATGCTAACATTGGAGTCCGACTTTTCGGCCAACGATGCCGGTCAGCTCCTGACCAGAGTGCAGGCATTTGTTGAGATGCTCAGTAACAAGTGATAGCGGTTGCCTTCAGGCAGCATAATGTCTGGAGGCATCCACAAAGAGATAATACTATATAGGCTTGGTTGCAATTGTAAAGTCACCAACGCCGGATTTAGCAAAACGCACAGATGCCGCGCCGAAATAACTGCTAACCTGCATAAAGGTTTCTTTGAGATTTTGAGCAATGCCCGAAGTGATGGCAAACTCAGCAAACGGCATCAGAGAGTTTATGTCACAGCCAAAACCTCGTATATCTGTAAAACCAATCTTTGCAAGTGCGTTCCCAAGTGATCTGAGTGAAAAATGATGTAGTTCGTAGTAGCACGAGTTCACAATACTCGTTTGCAGGCAGCGGAGAAGCTCGATTAAGCTGTGGTCTGCTAGCCATGTCGACCCCGACGCCTGAATGGAGTTAACGATCTGACGGATTTCGTTATTTTGAAGTATACTGTGATCGAACCATATGGCATACCGCGCTTCTCGGAGTGCCTTTGACTCGCAGACCAGATATGAAAGCAGATATTCAGATTCGGAAATCTCCACGCATACTTCCTCAGAGTTTGTGTCTACCTCATCATCATATTTCTCAAAGGTCATCGCCAGCTTTGCTCCCGGCTTTAAAACACGATATATCTCCGTCAGCCCTTTTATCGGGTCATCAGCCTGCTCGATTGAAGAAGCCGCCACCGCACCATCGAATGTATTGTCTGGAAATGCCAGGTCTTGTATGTCCATATTGCGAAACTCGCAGTTCGATATGCCAAGACGCTGTGCATTCCCTCGCTGCACTCCAACCCTTTTATCTGAAGGGTCGATACCAATAATCTTTGCACAGCGAGGCGCAATTATCAAACTCGGCCAACCATCACCAGGACCAACATCCATAATAACCCGATCTGTTCCGCATACAGCTACAGCGAAAGCCTCACAAATTGCCGTATCGCGCCAATGATAAGTGTTTTCAGGCGTTGGCTCCTGATAGATACCAACCAATTGACCTCCTGACTGGAGTTCGCTTCTGTCCGATATAAGTCTTGCGCTGGTTGTTTTGGTCGGTCTTAGGTTTTCTAATATCCAAGTCTCAGTAGGATTCATGCTGGACCTCCGGGTTTGTTACTGCAGGTACTATCGATCTTAATGCAGAAAATGCTAAACACGCCGAGCACTATTATTACAATTGCCGAGACCATAAATCCGGTCCGATAACCATATCCAGTAGCTACAGCGCCGAACCCGAGATAGATTACCACTGCCATAACCTCACTTAAAAAACCTTGAACGGACAGGACTGTTGCCCTTGCATCACTCTCGATGGCATACTGCAGTCTGCATTCGATATTTACCTCAATGACTATCCAAAGGAAGCATATGGCTGGAATGCTTATGACGCTGATCGGACACATATAATATGCCGCGACAAGGAGAATGAAACCGCACGAGCAGTACACAAAGAAAGAGGCTCTTTCTGAAAGCCATTTGACTTTGTGCGCAACAAGACCCGCAATAACCATTGCAGCGGATACCACGGAAGTGAGAATGGCAATTTCTTCTTTTTGCATACCCGCCGATTTATAAAAAAGGCTCCAGTACTCTTCCAGAGTTGGAAAGAAGACAACTGCAAAAGCGAGAAACGCAATAAGGCGTTTGGCAGTATGGTTTCTATATGTTTCCCGAACACCTTCCTTAAGAAGTGCGAGATAATGTACCTCTGCTGTTGATTCCGCTCGTTCTGCAGGATGAGTAAACAATATGGCTGCGAAGGAGATTGCGAGAGGAAATAGACCGGCCAGGATAACAATCCTGTAGCCGAAGTGTATCATCAATGCTGCCGATAGGCCTGATACGAGAACTGCAGTTGTAGACAGACTCTTAATGCGTCCGATAATGCGCGCATAGTCATCTTGCTCCTTGTAGTGTGATAATTCATCGAAGACAAATGCTTCAAATGATCCTGATGAAAATGCGCTGCGTATTCCCCAGCAAATAAAGCCTACAAGAAATCCCCAAAATGTAGGCAGGAGCATCCAACATATATATCCGCAGATTTTAGCGGCCTGTGCAAATAGCAAAATGTTCTTGCGGGAATATTTGTCTGCCAATGCACCGGAAGGTATTTCCAAGATGAATGTAACTGCGGACCATACAGCAAGCAGCACTGATATTTGGATGGCACTGAGACCATAATCACTGAACATCACCGCATAGAATGCATAGATGAAGATCAACTCATTGAAGAAGCTGTAGGTATATATTTGCCCAAGAAACAGCTTTAATTCGCTGCTCTGTTTCTTATTAATCATAGTGTCCTCTTTTCTGTAAAAATGAATAACCTTGCTGTGTTGCAGCACTCAACGATGAAAATCATTTCTACAGAACCTGGAGGACCACGAGGCGAACAAATATACCACCTGATATGCTCTATCAGGCGTTGAGGAACATCCGAAGATCAAGATCAAGGAGGAGATAATGCGCGATCAGTTATCAACATTGTGTCTGTGCTCCATATGTGATGTTCAATTATACACAGCGTCACTTCTTATCTGCAAGTAACAGAGCCTTTATGCTTTGAAATTTTCGCCCTATATTCTCGCCACAAGAAAATTGTATTGCAAAAGGTTTTTTTGCTATCCTGGTAAAGTTATACGCTGATCCTCACGAATGACCTTCCTGCATCCACCCGAATGACTCTTTGACCAGTCCTGTGGAGCGACTATCTCATTGAGCCTGTCGAGCTGGCCGATGGCCTTGAGGCGATCATAGATGAGCTGCCAGCCGCAGTCCTGGTCGGGTGAGACCTCGCACTTGCCGTTGCGTGCATTTCCACATGGACCGTTGAGCAGGCTCTTTGCGCATCGAGTGATCGGGCAGACTGCACCGTATTCACCCAATACACACTTGCCACAAGCCGCACACTTTTCAGTCCAGACGCCCTGTTCCTGCAAGATGCCGATGAACTTGGTATCCAGCCCGGCGTACACTGGAGTGTTCGGGAACCTTTCGGCCGTTGCCTGAACGCCTGCTCCGCAGGCCAGCGAGAGCACTGCGTCTACGTTCTGGACAGCCTCTATGGCGTCCTCGAAGAACTCGTTTTCGCACTGGCGCTCGATTGTCAGTTCTTGTATATCATGCTCCTGCTCATCGAGCTTGTATGCGATCCGCAGGGCAGAACTAATCATTCCGACCTCACGCTCGCCGCCGGCAAGACAGACAGTGACGCATGTACCACAGCCCAGCACCAGTATGCGCTTGTACTGCGCCAGGATATCTTTCAGTTCTTTAATATTTTTTCTTTGTGCAACGATCATTTTTATCTCCTAAGGCAACAGGCAATGGGCAACAGATGAAATGTTCCTGCCGAGCCGTAACTGCATTAGCGCTATTTTGTTGAGACGACTATTCTTTCCTTGGTTTCTGCATTGGCACGGAGCGGACTCGGCCCGAGTTTTTTAATCCGGTCGGCCATTATCCCGACTATTTCAGCAAACCTGGGTCCTTCAGCGGAGGAGAGATTGAACATCTCCAGCCTGTCTTTTTCTATTCCGGCTTCATCCAGCATCTCCCGGACAAGCTCGACGCGTCTTCGTGCTCGCAGGTTGCCTTCCTGGAAGTGACAACCGCCTTCGAGGCAGCCGGCCACGAGCACGCCATCGACACCCTTCTCAAATGCGGTCATGATATAGCCCGGGTCCACCTTGCCGGTGCACGGGAGCCTCAGTACACGCACATTTGCCGGATATTGCAGCCACATGGAACCTGCGAGGTCTGCAGCGGCATATGCGCAGTAATGACAGCACAGCGCCAGTATTTTTGGTTCAAAATTATCCATATGATCGAACTCTCAATTCTTAGTTCTCTAGTTATGTGCTAAGCAGCGCCTCAATAGCGGATTTCACCTGTTTGTCCATAAAATGATGCAGCTCAATGGCCTTGGCGGGGCATGCCGAAGCGCAGCTCCCGCAGCCCATACACTTAGCCGCCTGAATCTCGACCCGGTTCTTGCCGTTGACTTTGCTCACCTCAGGTGCGCCATATGGACAAACCTTCACGCATGTCAGACACGATACGCACTTTCTTGTGTCCACTACGCTCACCTGGCCGCCAACAGTCAGAGTCTTCTTTGATAATATTGTTGCGGCTCTTCCTGCTGCGGCCCTGCCCTGCTGAATGTTCTCTATTGTGCTCTTGGGTGAATGAGAACTTCCACAAAGGAATATACCTTCGGATGCGAAGTCCACAGGGCGCAGTTTTACATGCGCCTCCAGGAAGAAACCGTCCGCATTGAGTGGGAGCTTCGCCAGGTCAGATATCTCCTGATTTTCCACCGCAGGCGATGTGCCGACTGAAAGCAGCAGCATATTCACATCCAGACTTACTGGAGTGTTGAGCTCAGTCTCCATAAACTTGAGATTGAGCTTGTCGCCGCCAGCCACTTCCGGCGGGTTCTCAGGGTCATATCTCAGGAAAATAACACCCATCTCACGAGCCTTCTGGTAAAACAGCTCATTGAAGCCGTAAGTTCGCATATCTCTATAGAGTACGACCACTTTCGCGTCCGGCCGCATCTCCTTTATACGGATTGCGTTTTTGACTGCGTCAGTGCAGCAAGACCGGCTGCAAAACGGTCTCTGCTCATTTCGCGAGCCCACGCATTGGATCATAGCTACAGTAGGTCTGGCGGCCAGTTCACTCACCAGCGAGAACTTATTCTCAAGCTCACGCTGGGTCATGACACGCTTGTCCTGACCATAGAGATACTCAGTCGGCTTATACTCGCGTCCACCTGTTGCAACGATCATTGCGCCGTGCTCGATCTCTACCATTCCTTCGGGCGTCTTTACTTCACTGGTGAAATTGCCGACGAATCCATTGAGCTTTTCGACCTTCGACGATAGGAACGTTCTTATCATCGGATGCTTCTCGACATCGGCGATCAGCTTATCCCGTAGTTTACCTGAGGCAAGCCTTCCGCCGAGCTTATCTGATTTCTCTATCAGATTGACTAGGAAGCCCTGCTTTGCAAGGCTCAATGCCGAACTCATTCCACTGGATCCGCCACCGATCACTACAGCGGTCTGCACGACAGGCAGTTCCTCTGTTTCAAGACCAGTCAGCTTTGCCGATCTGCCGACAGCCATCCTGACCAGGTCGATGGCTTTGGCGGTCGCAGACTCAGGCTCCTTCGAGTGGACCCATGAACATTGGTCACGGATATTCGCCATATCCACCAGATACGGGTTGAGTTCGCATTCGCGGGCTGTCTCCCTGAAGAGCGCCTCATGGGTGCGAGGTGTGCACGATGCTACAATCAGACGGTTAAGGTTATACTCATCGATGATCTGTTTCATATAATCCTGAGTATTGTCCGCGCAGGCATACATCTGGTGGTCGGCAAAAGCGACAAACGGCATAGTCTTGGCCGCATCGACGACTTTCTCCACATCCACCACACTTGCGATGTTGATCCCGCAGTGGCAGATAAAGACGCCTATTCTGGGCACTTCGTCGATGACGTCGCGCTCTTTTGGATACTGTTTGTGCGTGACCAGTGTTCCACGGGCTGGCGAGAGTATCTCCATTGCCATGGCTGCAGCAGCACTCGCCTGAGTAACTGTCTCAGGAATGTCTTTAGGCTCCTGGAATGCACCGGCCACGAAGATTCCATCACGGCTGGTGGCTACTGTCGCAAACTCATCCGACTTACAGAACCCGCATTCATTTAGCTCAATTCCGACTGCTTTTGCAGTGCGCAGAGCCTCTTCGCTGGGTCTCATGCCTGTGGAGAGGATCACCATGTCGAACTCTTCATCGACCGGCTTGCCGTCTTTGAGATATGAAAGCCTTAAGCTCTTAGTATCCGGCATCTCAACTACACGCGATATCTGACTGCGCTCGAAGCGTACACCGCCAGTCTTGGCGCGCTCGTAGTATCTGTCAAAGTCCTTGCCGAATGCGCGGATGTCTGTGTAAAAGATAGTAGTCTCCAACCCCGGTGTATGGTCCTGCGCAACCACAGACTCTTTTACTGCTGCCATACAACAGACCGAAGAACAGTATGGCCGGTTGTTGGCTGCATCACGCGAGCCAACGCATTGAATGAAAGCTATCTTCTTGAGGTCTTTACCATCCGATATCCTCTGGAGGTGGCCTTGATACGGGCCTCCTGCAGAAAGCAGCCTTTCAAACTGGACATTGGTGACGACATTCGCATATCTACCGAACCCGAACTCTCCGCGCAGCCTGGCGTCGAACTCTTCGTAACCAGGAGCAAGCACGACTGCCCCGACCTCCAGCTCACGATAGGAGTCTTTCATATTGTGATCTATCGCTTTGACTAGACATGCTTTGACGCACTCGCCACATTCACAGCAGATTCCGCATGCCAGGCACCGGCTGGCTTCTTCAATCGCTTTTGCCTCGGAATATGAACCATCCGGTTGGTCCGGCTGAACACGCTTGCTCTTGAGACGCTTTTCACGGTTCTGGGCAAGTTCGAGTTCACGGTGCTTATCGTCTGTCCAGATACGGCTGTCGGCATCTCGCCCCTCGGCCATATCTTCGCCCTTGAGATATCTCTCTATCGAAACTGCGGCACGCTTGCCTGCAGCTACAGCTTCGCTCAAAGTCCCTGCACCTGCAACTACATCGCCACCCGCGAATACTCCGGGCTTATCGGTGGCAAGGGTCACACGGTCCACATTGAGCAGACCCCATTTGTTGACTCCAAGCTCACAGCCGGTCATAAAGTTCAGGTCCACCATCTGGCCTGTAGCAAGGATCGCATCATCACAGTCAATAATATGCTCGGAGTCCTCGACCGCAACAGGTCTGCGCCTGCCGGATGCATCGCGCTCGTCCGAGAGTTTCATATCCAAGCATTCGATGCCTGTGAGCTTGCCGTCTTTGCCCACGAACCGTTTGGGGTTGGTGAGGAAGACAAACTTAACTCCCTCTTTGATGGCGTCTTCAACCTCGACCGGGTCGGCGGGCATCTCGCGCTTGGTCCGGCGGTAGACAATTGTGACGTCCTTTGAGCCCAGGCGGACAGCTGCCCGCGCTATATCCATGGCCGCATTACCTGCGCCAATGACGGCAACTTTGCTGCCCAGCGAGACCTTTTCGCCCAGGTTCACCTGTTTGATAAACTCTATTCCTGGCCTTACGCTCCTAAGCTCTTCACCTTTTATTCCGAGATCAGTACTCTTTTGAGCGCCGACTGCTGCAAACACAGCCTTGTAACCATCATTAAGAAGACTGTCTATCGTTATATCTTTGCCGATAGGCGAATTGCACTTGAGTTCCACGCCCAGGTCAAGAATATCTTTGATCTGGCTGTCGAGCACATTACGCGGGAGGCGGAAATCAGGGATGCCTGCCCTCATCATACCACCCGGCATGCCCATAGCCTCATAAATCGTGACTGCATAGCCGTTTCTAGCCAGATAGTCTGCTGCAGCAAGACCCGCTGGCCCTGAGCCGATTATTGCCACCTTGGAGGCGTTGGGTGTCGGCTGTTGGGCGTCGGCTTTCTCCCCTTCTGGAGCATGCTCAATAGCGAAACGCTTGAGGTCTCTGATAGATATGGGTTCACCGTATCTTCCCTGCTGGCACTCGCTTTCGCAGGGTCTATGACAGACATAACCGCAGATAAGCGGAAGCGGGTTGTCCCGCTTGATAATCTCGGCTGCCTCTGCAAACTTACCTTTGGCGATGAGGGCGACATAAGCCTGCACGTTCTGGCCCATAGGGCAGGCGCTCACACATGGCGGCCTGTCTCGCTTTTCGATTACATACGCATTCGGCACTGCCTGGGCGGTCACTTTGTGGATCGCCGTGTGCCTAGAAAGGCCCCTGTTGAACGGGTCCGGCACATTTATCGGGCATACTTTTTCGCAGTCGCCGCAGGCACTGCACTTATTTATATCCACAAATCGCGCTCTCTGCTTGAGTTTGATCTTGAAATTGCCCGGTTTGCCGGAAAGCTCTTCCACTTGAGACTGAGGGATTATTTCGATATTGAGGTTTCGCGAACATTCAACCAGCTTCGGCGATATGATACAAGTGGCACAGTCGCCCGTTGGGAAGGTCTTATCGAGCTGAGCCATCTTGCCGCCGACTGTCGGCGACTTCTCAACCAGGTAGACCTTATAACCAGAGTTCGCAAGGTCCAGCGACGCTTGAATCCCGGCTATGCCGCCCCCAGCGACCATTACCGCCCCCACGGGGTCATTTTCCGATTTATTGATTGCCATAATCAGCCTCACTAATTGCGAAAGCGCAAAAAACACACAAATAATAGATATAAAATACTAAATATCAAATGGTAAAACTGGGGCTTACCATTAGTTTGTTTATTCCAAGCTCAGAGTCCGAAAGCCCGAGCGCCTTACCCAAGAGTTGGGTAAAGAAGAACACAGGCAGGTCAATCTTCTCGCCGGTCTCTTTTTCAATATCGGACTGGCGCAAATCCAGATTGCTCTGGCACAGAGGACACGCCACTGCTATGCAGTCTGCCCCACTCTTTTTCGCCATACGAAGTATGTCCCCTGCCAGGTGCTTTACGGTATCGGTGCGAGTGATCGAAAAGCTGGCGCCGCAGCACTCTGTCTTATATGGCCACTCAACAGGATCAGCCCCAATCGCTAAGAGAATGTCTTCCAGCACCTGCGGGTCTTCTGGATCATCCAAAATGCTGAGTTCTTTTGGCCTGGTGAGCAGGCAGCCATAATAGCATGCCACCTTAAGACCATCCAGGCTCTTGACCACGCTGTCCTTGATCTCCGGGATGCCATAGTCGTCGCGCAGCACTTGCAAAAAGTGTCTGACCCTCACTTTTCCAGCGTATTCTTTTCCAATAATCTCAGAGACTTGAGCACGAAGGTTTGCATCCTGAGCCAGGTCACGGCTGGCTGTCGCCAGTCTGCCGTAACATGATGCACAGCAGACGATCAGGTCGCTGCCGAGTTCCTGTGCTATAGCCAGGTTCCGAGCCGGAAGAGACGCAGCCAAAAGCGAATCTGTGGCATGCGCCGGGGTCGAACCGCAGCAGCTCCAGTCCGGCAGCTCATGCATCTGTATTCCTAAGGCTTTTGCTACCGCCAGGGTGGACATCTCAAAGTCGTGAGCGGTCGACTCCATGGAACAGCCCGGAAAGAATGAATACTTCATCATTTAGCCCTCCGTACACGATGCACCCGGTTGAATATAGTGGCGACCGCCTTGCGCGCCCGAGTGCGCGGCGGGAATATCTTCATCTTGCCTTTGGCGAGCATGGTCGGGAATTTGTTCAGATCGCTAAAGAAATCCCGCGTGCGCATCTTATAAAATCCCATCATGCCCATCTCGTAGACCCGCCCAAAGAGCTTCATCGACTTGAGCATCTCGTCATTAAAGGTCCTGATCTTCTCCAGATCCTGAGTCGGAGCGCTATTGGCCATCTCGCGAAGCCTGTCGACAAGCGCTGGAGTGTTGACCTTCATCGGGCAACGCGACACGCATGTATGGCACGACGCACATGTCCATATGGCCTTACTCGAAAGCAGTTCTTCTTCCATGCCCAGCAGTACCATCCGGTTCATCTGATGCGGGAGAATGTCTGTCTCCAGGCGCATCGTGCATCCCGCTGAGCATCGTCCGCACTGCAGACAGGACGCCAGGTTCAGCTCACCCTTGGGGTCGAGCTTCTCAAGCAGGCTCTGATCTATTTTTGTAATCGTTGCCGAGTTACTCATTTAAGTCCTCATCAAATAATCAATACAAAATCCGATATACTAAATTAGAACTATCCGCCCAGGCCGTCGTCTTCGTCATAGCCCGTTGCATCATCGTCTGCAAGACCCGCCGGAACAGCTTTGCGCGCAGGAGCGACCTTGCGATAGACCTGTTTGGGTTCTAGAGTTGTCCCGTCCACGGTGAGCAGACGGTCGACGGATATATCGAAGAGCCGCGCATTTTCTTCCAGATAAGGCTCAATCAACTCCCAATCGGCGTCGGTAAGCTCATAATACTCGCCGCCGTTGAGTTGCTCATCATCGAGAGTGCTGTGCGGATCACGGACATAGATAGCGCCGCCTGATGCCAGCGAGAACAGGTTCGAGCCTGAATATGGCGTATCGAGATCGATGATGTTGCCGTCGCTGTCCAGCTTCACGCCGTTCAGTATTACGAACCCGCCGCCAGTCAGCGGGTCACCGGCCATAAACGACTCAGCCAAGAAGTCCAGGCATGTGCCGTTTATGATCGCTCTCGGGCAGCCGACCGCGTTGATTAACGGTCTTCCCGCGGCATTGCCTCTGATGAATACGTCTCCGCCCTTTGCGCCATACATGAATGTCTGGCCGACGTCGCCGTGAATTACCAGCTTGCCGCCTCGCATGATCTGCGCGAGTTGATCCTGAGCATTGCCATGGACAACTATCACCGCGCCGTCAAGCCCCGATGCAAGGTAGTCACCGGTGCTGCCGTAAGCGTCGATCCGGCAGTCGATCGATCCAGGTCCCAAGCCTGCGCCAAGGAACCTCTGTCCGATATAGCTGTGGCAGATGAACCTCTTCCAGCCTTTTTCATAGGCTTCGTAGACAAGACGGGCGTCGCACTCATCGCCCTCCGGCGGGAAGTCATGACCGTTGACGATCAACACTTCCTCATCGCCAATCGGAGCCCTTACTGCGTCGCGTGTCTCCCAGTCTACGCGGACATATTTCGAACTGCCGCCGTTTACTATGGACGGCACCGACTCAAATATAGCCGTGAGCGTATTGATTACAGCTTCGACAATTCTTGCATGTCTGTTCAGGCCGGTGGGATAGCGGCGGTCGATCATAAGCGTTAAGCCATTGATTGCAGCGGGACGCTGGTCGTCGCTCTCGATGCTGGAGATAATAGAGCCGCACAGGCTCTTGAATTCTTCAAGGCTCATTCCAGCCGTAGCTTTCTTTAGCGCCTTAAAGAGCGACATCCCACTCTCATCAGCAAGCAGCGCCGGAATATTTGCAGATACTTCATCTATAGAAACAGGCTCACCTGTTTTTCGTTCTCCACTGTCTGCCTTGCGCTGCCTGCCGAACTTGTCTGCGCAGCTCAGTTTATATGATCCATCGTCCTTATGCTTGAGAGTGAAGACGAACGTTCCGCCGTCAGTATAACTGCCGCCGCGGGCGTTCCAATAATTGTCGGCTATCTTGCAAAACCGGCTGTCTTCGCGCGCCAGGCTGGCTAGAGTAGCATCAATAGCCTGCTTTTCTGAGCAAATTAGGCCGATCTGGACATCACCGTCCTGCAGAGCAAATACCTGCGGCCTGAGCATAGCCGTATCGGTGATACCAAGCAGTTGGAACGCATCGTTGTCGACATCATTTCTGGCGATAATAAAGAACCACGGGCCGTCCGGTGATGCATGGATGTGGTCCTGCTGGATCCGCTTATATACTTCCTGCTTCTCGCGCGGCAGCATATCGAAGTCGCGCTCACTGGTGGGTGCCAGGCCTTCGATGATATATTCCAACGGATACTTATAGACTCTGCTCCAGAGGTCAAAAACCAGAATAGAAACCTCTGTATCGGTCAAAAACAGCGGCTTGATATTTCTCTGAGCCAGATATTCGCACACCGAATAGTAGTTCGCGAAGTCGCCATTATGCACCAAGGCTTCATTCATTCCGCAGAACGGGTGCGCGCCGCCTGGGTGCCACACACGTCCGCGTGTAGGGTACCTCTGGTGAGCAATCCAAACATGCGCCTGGAAGTCTTCTAGCTGATAGTATGTTACGATCTGCTCGGCGTAACCGACGATCTTGAGAATCATCATGTTGCGGCCCTGGCTCATCACAAACGCCTGCTTATCGCCCATAGCAGCGTAATACTTATTGTTAAGCTCAAATGCGTTCTGGAAGAGGAACTCTTCCTCTATATCACGCTGGGATAAGCCATCAAGGCCGCGCTTTTGTGCAAAGGCAGCCAGCACGTCTTTCTTTGGTTTTACAAAGTAACGGCAGATCTCAGGCGGGCAGACCGGCAGCCCTTCGATATCCTGCCAGTTGTCGATGTGGCCGACCTGCTCGGCATGATGAATATCGAACATGGGATTAACATAGTCCGCTTCGACTGCATTCCTGGCAGATGAATCCAACAGAGCGACCTGCAGGATGTAGTCATTGGTCAAGATATCCCTTGAAACGCCGAGCTGCTCCGGCACCATACCCACAGCTGCGATTCCGCCACCCTTGCCGTTGCCGCGATTGTGCATCTGCACGGACGGCTCATATATATGCCTACCGCCGACAGGTATGGAACAGGCAAACCCTGTAACTCCGCATCCGCCTTCTTCCTCGGTGTGCGGCGGTTCGGACGGGCTGTAGCCCTCCATCATCCACTGCCTGCTATTTTTTAACTTGTCCGCAAAGTCGTCCATTATTAAGTCCTTAGGTAACAGGTAACAGGCAACAGGCAATAATCTGAGGCCTGTTACCTATGGCCTGTTTACTCATAATCTTGATGCTTTAGTAAATCAGTCCTGCCGCGAAGTTCGCTTATATCGCTCATGCCGAACCGGCTTAGAATATCCACTATTTGAGTGCGCCATGCGTGAAGCATGTTGATAAGTCTCTGTGTGCCCCACTCGATGTCCATCTTTTTGACCATCTCGGTATCTGTTGTAGCGATACCACGCGCGCAGCCTCTGCCGGACTCGCACCTGCCGCACCTTATGCAGCCAAGCGCAACCATCTCGGGCGTGCCGATAACTACACCGTCCGCGCCGAGGGCAATCGCTTTTGTCACATCATATGCCGTCCGAATGCCGCCGCTTACGATGAGAGTGACCTTGTCCCGAATTCCCTCTTCAACCAAGAACCGCGAGACCTTAGGAATGGCGTATTCAATCGGCATAGCAATGTTCTTCTTGGCGATCTCGGGAGCTGCACCGGTCCCGCCGTAGCTGCCGTCCAGATGGACTATATTGGCTCCAGCGAAATATGACCCCACAGCAACCATATCTACGTCTACAGGAGTGGAAACTTTGGCCGATACCAGTGCATTAGGGTTGACGTGTCTGATCCAGTCGATATGCTTCTTGTGGTCCTCAATTGAGTAGACACTATGGAACGGGAACGGCGAGAATAGCGACGTTCCGGGCACGGCTCCACGCATAGCTGCAACGGCGGGCGTGTTCTTGTCACCCAGCAGATGGCCTCCCAGACCCGGTTTTGCACCCTGCGCATACTTGAACTCGACAATCCGCGCGCGCCTTATGGTCTCTTCGCGCACGCCGAACAGACCCGTCGCGACCTGGGTAATCATATGGTCTTTATATGGAACCAGACGCTCGATATAACCGCCCTCGCCGGTGCAGGAGAAGATGTTCCAAGCAGCAGCAGCGCGAGCCTTGCTCAAAATAGTCACAGGACTGACTGACCCGAATGACATTCCGCCGCCGTATATAGGCAGATCGATGGTGATCTTGGGTCTGCCATCCTCCCTGCGATTGAGTGGAATGGATGTATTGATCTCTTTCGGATCGGTCTGCTTGCCGCCTTCAGGAAATACGAAGTCGATCTTGTCGAACCCGCCGCCCGAGTTTCCTGTTATGTAATTGAGTTCACCATCCGGCACTTCGCCGGTCTCAGCCATATACCAGGTTGAAAGAATCAGGTCCGCCGTCCAACGAAAGTCGCCGAGAGACTCATATAAAGGAAGTGTCTCAATACGCAGTGCCTTCTGGGGACACACGTCGACGCAATAGGTCCCATTTTCTTTACAAATGCCGGCCGTGCACCTGCTGTCGAACGGCCTCTTGAAACCCGCGTAGCCTTCGGGCATCACATGCACCCCACGAGGGCATATCTCTGCGCACTTGCCGCATTTTATGCACAGCTCGTCAAATCTTCTGACCCTGTACTTGCCGAGCGAGTTGCGCCAGCGGTCCGGCGCGGGCTTTACTTCACGAACCGGCCCCGGCAGACCCGTATCGGGTGCCGGTTTAACTTTTCTGTGGGGGTCTATTGTAATCGACATTATTTTACCTCCACTCTCTTGCCGAAAACCGGCGCAAAGCAGTCGCGTTCCAAATCATCAAAGAACATCGCTCTACCGGCCTCACCGCGCAGCCGCCTGGCTTCACGGATCCCCATAGCGCCCATCATCTCCAACATTTGAGAGTGCCACGCGCCCATCAGGTTTACTATCCGGTGGACGGCGTAGTCGTGATCCACATCCGCCAGGCCGATAGGACACTTGATCCCCTGGGTGCAGTTCTTGCACACTCTGCATTCAAGCGCAATCATAAGGGGAACATCTACGCATATAGCGTCCGCGCCACAAAGCAGAGTCTTTATTACATGTTCGGCCAGCGATATCCCGCCGCTGGCGAAAAGGGTTACCTGATCACGGACTCCCGCAGCGATAAGCGCATGATGCAGATCGCGAACGGCGATGGATATGTGCTTGCCGTTACCTGCAGCACCCTCCCAGTCGGCGTAGGCATGCAGCCCGTCTGCCCCGGCCTTAACAAGTTCGACAGCCCTGCCGACAGACTCCAGTGGGAGTCTGACTATAGCGACCAAACTCGGGTTGGAAGACTTAGCTGCCTTGATCTTGTCCATTACACCCGGGCAGTCGTTCCACTGAGCCAGCCGGGAGATTGCAGGCTCGCTCTTGGCATCCTTGGATATATGGGGCATAGCAGCATCGTTTGCCGTCAGCATTGGATCATCTGTAATTACGAATGTTCCGAGTTCATTGGCGGCATCAAGAATAGCCTGCGAGACTTTAGCGCTGGGAGAATGCCACGGCATCATGTTAAATATAACCGGTAGAGGAATCTCGACCTGCGTCGGAAAATCCGTCTTCAGGGTGCCGTCGGCGTTGAACTCCAGCTTCATAGGCTTGCGGCCGACATCGACATGAGTGCTGATATACTCGCGGCCATGGATGCCGTCGCGTGTAGGCCGGACGATCTCGGACATGTCAGTCAATATCGAGTCGAATCCGGGTCCTCTGAACGGTCCGGGATAACCCGCGCCAGAGACTGGTATCTTGCCCGTCTCGGCCTGAAACCAGGTGCTGGATATGATATCCGCCGTCCAGACGTCATCACCCATCGCCAGATATTCGGGATTGACCTGCTGAGTGAGCAGACCCTTGGTGCAGCTCTGCACGCAGCATAGACATCCCTTGCACTCGTAGAGATACTCTACATAGTCCTCGGCGATATGCTGAAGGCGGTCGCGTTCATCGTTGTAAACGCTATAGGCGCACTCGCGTTTCACGCAATTGTGACAAGCTGAACAGTCTTCGCGCCAATCAATAATGCAGTATTTGCCGATAGGTTTGTGTCTGGGCGGCTCGGGATGTGTTTGTATATGGTATTTAGCCGGCATAACATCTAACTCCCGAGCGCGCTTGATTTAATGATATCTGAGATTAGTTCGACGTCGTCGCCCATCAGATTGATACCGCGCACACCGTCTGTTTCCTTGAGGCTCTTAACCGTGTCGACAGCCATCTGCTTGCCCGTATCTGACGTTTGGAGTTTATCTACAATAACATCAGGCAGCGTATATCTCTCGGCAAGTGAAACTGCCTGCGCGCTTGAACTCAGCGGCATAACAGATGCTATGACGGCTGTTTTTTCATGCAAACCACGCTCACGGATAACTTTCATCCAGGCGTTGAACTTATCGATATCAAATACAGGCTGAGTAATAACGAAATCCGCACCGACGCTTACCGCCTTTTGCAGCGCGATCACATTTAGCTCGACAGGTTCGGCAAAAGGATTGGTGTCAGTGCCCAGAATCAGTTCGACCGGAGCATCAATAACCTGGCCATCGGATAGGCTGCCATTTTTGCGCATGGCGTCTGCGATTTGCATGAGTTGAATCGGATCAAGATCAAATACGCCCTTGGCCGAGCCCGTCGAAGTAAGAGTCTGATGCCGACCTGCAGTGAAGAAAACATTGCTGATCCCCATCGAAGCCGCACCCAGGATCATCGACTGCAGGGCAATGCGGTTGTGATCTCTGGTCGTAAGCGTCATTATCGGCTCGATTCCATTATTTGCCAGATGCGCGCAAGCGGCAAGGCTCGAAAGCCGTATGCCATCCTCACACTCCGGTGCGTAAAGCGCACTTACCGAACCCTTGAGAGCGCAGGCGCATACATCAAGTTGCTTTGCGTCTGCGCCCTGCGGAGGATTACATTGAGCCGTCACTATAAACCGGCCATCCTTGACAGCCTGTGCAAAAAGTCCTTCACTCATTTATGCCATCACCTCTTGAGCGGCGCAGCTTTCCTGGCCGACAAATGACGCGATTTTGTCTATCGCCGTCTTGATAGCCTCTTGACTTCGCTCGCTCGGTACGATTATTTCAACAGCGTCCGGCTCGACACCGGCCTCTGCCAGATACTCACGCGCCAGCTCGACCCTGTGCATCGCCCGGATATTGCCCTCCATCAGTCTGCACTCACCGAGAGGACAGGTAAGCACGCAAACACCACTTGCCCCGCATTCAAATGCCTTGAGGAGGTAGCGCGGGTCGATCCTGCCACCGCACGGCACTGATTCGATTATGACATCATCGCGCATCCCCATGTCGGCAAGTTCGGCTGGAACCAAATTCCCCTCGAATAAATTTGAGCAATAATATATGCGAACACTCTTCATCTCATTCGCCTCCGATCTACAGACGCAAAAAGGGCGCCTTCACCACAGGACACGTACATGTCCCCCGGCGAAGACGCCCTCGTCGATTTTGCTCAACACCAAAGCCTGTGCGTATGCCTTCATCGGATACGCTGCAGATAACAAAAGTCCACCCATAGCAATCATCGCCTGGGTGGACTTCAAGTCGTCCGTTGTGCGTGAAACAGCACCGAATCACGCAGTCGACCGCCACTGGCCAACTTATTATGGTAATTATGCCCCATCAGCCTGGGATTGTCAATATCTATGGAGCTATTTGTTTCAGATTTTTTACAAAATCAATTCATGAACGCCGGGCGAGCACTCGTTTTCCTTCACTATTGCCGTTGTTCCATCAGGTACACTGAGCTTAAGATTAATCTTGCCGCCATCTCGTTTGAGATCAATTCCTATCTCACCATTAGGTGTAGGGACGATACCCTTCGCCCACTCCAAGTCACCCAGGAACGGCCGCACCTCAAATTTCTCGAAGCCCGGCTCTAATGGCCGCACGCCCAACACATATGACGGCAGCGCAAAAGCAGGCGCTGCGCTCCATGCATGGCAGTGGCTCCTGGCAGGCCATTCAAAGAAGTAGCCGGGGAATGTCTCCCAGCATGTGGTGGCACCGTCATCGACCATCATCCCCCACCACTTTCGTATCAGCTCTATTGCCGCTGCATCATCGCCCGATTTGTCCAATGCCTCCAGAGTAAACGCCATCATAAACGGGCTGCCTATCCTGACCCATCCATCCGGCACATCTATCAAATATGACTTGAACAGCGCGGCTTTGTCCTCAGGAACCACATCACACAGATAGGCCATGGTCTGAGTCTGCTGGCTTATCACGTCGCTGCGTGTGCCGTCCACATGTATGCAGTCGATGTATGCCTGTTTGTCTTCATCCCAGAGATGTTTGTTGATCGCAGCTTTCAGTTCGTCTGCCCACTTGATATAGAGCTGAGCGTCATCCGGCTTGCCGAGGATTTCGGCGACCTTGGCGCTGCGCCTGTATACCGCACAAAGAAGCATACTCAGGTGAGCCATAGCTCCCTGCCTGGGAGTATCCATCGGTGCCCAGTCGAGCAGATTCCATGCGTCTTCCATCTCATAGAGGCCATCTTTGTTGGTGAACATCTGCCGCATGTTGAAGTTTTGCTGTCGGATTACAGGATAGACCTCTTCAAGAAATGCTTTATCGGCTGTAAAGTGATAGTGTTCTGTGCAGCCCATTGCCCACAGCAGGCTCCACGCCGGCAGTATATCTTCCCAACCGCTGGGGACCTGACTCTCAACTATTGGTGAGCGCCACATGGACTCACCCGCAAGCAGCAGGCAGCGCCGGGCAAGTCTGTAATCACCAAACGCGGTGTAGGCAAAGAGGCTTTCGTTGCGTGCGTCGCCGACCCAGAAGGTCTGCTCATAAGTCGGACAATCGACAAATGTATCCTCGCTGCACAGGCGCACAGTCAGGCGCGAGATGTCCCAGATTTTGTTGAGCTTATAGTCGCTGCACTGGAACCGGCCGTGCTCTACATATGGATAAGTGTGTTCATAGAACTTAATAGTCTGGAATTGAACTGGGGTGTTGCAGCCTTTTGGGAAGCGCAGAGTCAGTGTCGCATATCTGGCGCCTCGCCGCACGACAGACCGCCACGTCTGCCAGCCGCTTCGCGCAATATATCTGAAAGTGTTGTTCAAGGAAAACGTCGGCTGATGTTTGCCGTTTGAGATATACTCGAACCCGTTGAAATCTACTATCAAGCCCTCGGGCGCATCCAAAGCTATCTCCAGAAAGCCGACAGTCATTCTGCCGAAATCCAATAATATCTCTGTATCACCGCTCTTTGACGGTGCTATTGTAGTCACATTGTCATTGTCGACAAGCATCGCATCGGGTTCGGTTATGCAGACTTGCGCGCCCGTGTCGGGTGCATCCGTTGTCAACGCAATTACATTCACTTCATAAAGCTCATCGAGTTTTACAGCGCGTAATTCCGGTATGCTTTGCAGATATTCGGCTTTCTTGGCCTGCCATACATGTAAAAAGCTTGGGTCATCAGTAGAGGACAATCGGCATGTAGCCGCAAATGGCGTGGGTGCATCATTGCCGAGAGGCGACTGGAGCTTAACGCCATCGCCTTCGATTATGAGTGTGAAGTTGGAATCGTGGGTGTAGGGCACGGATATGTCTGTAACAAGCAGGTGTTCACCTGCGGATATATTAACTCCGGCAGAGGCGACTTCTTTATCCAGATCGGCTCCATCAAGCCTGAATGCACGGTATTGCGAATAGAATGGCCTTATCTTGACATTAGTGCCTTTCGAGCAGTTGAGCACGGTCGCAACCAGTCCGGTCATAGATACCGGATTAGCCGTCTTGTCCTGCGGATACTGAATGAGTCTGATATTTATGCCACAGACCGAATCGGGAGGTTTAACTGTGCGGGCGCTGATTGTCCTGACTGGATATACCGGTGTATTCGTTAGAAATGGTATATTCCTTGGCAGCAGGTTTCCCCACGGCTCACAGCCGACTTCGCCTATTACGGCAGGTTGTTCCCACTTGAAGTCGTCAAAGCCGACTTCTTTCCACCCGAAAGGCTCATTCCGTGCGTCGAAGACTTCAGTCCACGCCTGCTGGCAGGCCATACGTGGAGTGCGCCTATCATACGATGGATGGCATAGCGTTTTCCAGGTAGAGTCTGTAGCTGCAGCTACGTGCTCATCAATGTTTACCTGAGCAACCAGTCCTCCGGGAGCATCCAGATACTGGAATGTGTCGACGCCGTAATGCTGCACCAGCACGGCTATTACGTTTTTGCCAGGTTTGATGTATCGAGTGATGTCGTAACTATCATATCGCCAGTTTTGAGTAAATGCGCGCACTGGGCCGAACCCCAGATATTCGCCGTTTATCCAGAGGTTGTATCGCGAATCAGCGCTTATATGAAGATTGATGCATCCGAACTTATCGGGCACATCAAACGTCTTGCGAGCGCACCAGTAAAAATTACGTGGTGAAGGCTCGTTCTTGTCCCATATCCATTTAGCCTGCCATTTCATCTCGGCAAAGCTCCTTTCGCCAAAAAGAATCTTGCACAGTATAGCATCACATCACGCATCCGCATAGACCCTTAAGTTAGGCAGACTGCCGACCGAAAATATGGTGTATCTTTTCCGAGGGGGAATTTACAATGGATTCCTATTGGATGAACGAACTTAATAACGATGATGATACGTTCCTGGGCATGGAAGACGATGATGAAAACGAATTCTACTGCCCGTATACAAACGGTCCAGAGTGCGCGCTGATGACAAAAGGCTGGCAGCCTCAGGAGATCTGCGAAAGCCTGGAATGTGAGCAGCTAAAGCTGATCCGTCGCAACAAACGCAACGAAGCAGCCTGACTAATTTGGTATTGATTATTTTATATTGAGTATTTGTACGAAATTTAGCCCGGCCTGATTGGCATTTCTCCCGTGTGTGAGGCCGGGCTTGAGGTCGCTATTCAGTTTTTCGATATTCAATTGTAGTCAGCGTTAGCCGAACTTTCGCTCACCTCCCCGGTAAAGCTCCCATTTAAGTTACAACACTCATTAAACCCGCCAATTACTACTGACAGTATCCGATTAACCTATAAATGCGGCCATGGAGTCACATCTTAGTCGACAGCGCTTATACTGGTCACCTTGTCCAACCAGATATCCTCGATATCGCCAACAAGGCACCCGCCATACATCGGGACGAACGACACCTCGTGCACATGCAGTGTCTTGGTGTGCAGATCGCCGTGACGATCGCGGAAAGTGACGCTTACATTTCTACCGAGATATTGCTTCGCTTCAGGGATCATCATTTTTTGGCCTCCAAGACCAGCAGCACGAAAAAGCCGAGCTGCCGTTATGAATTGCCGATGATCAAAAACCGCCGCACGCATGAAGCCCACGCTTCAGGGCTCCTGTCCACGCAAATTTCACGTGGGTCTACCGGACGACTTACAACCGCCGGCAGTGCCTGATCATCAGCAACTCCTACTTCGGCAGCTCGGCTGACATGCCGGACGGGCAATTGATCGGACAATTCCGACCCCGCACCGCATACCGGTTTAGTCCCGTTGGCTTTGCGTCCCCACCTTTCAATGGGTTTGCCATTTATCGGTAGTTGCTTACGTATAGGTTATGCCGCATAGGTGATATGCTTTGCGCTGTGAGGAATACCTGTTTAGCCCACATTATTCACTAAACAATTTACGGTCAGTCAATTGCACGATTGTATGTGGTTTACTGGTGTGAACAACTATAGTGGTATGCAAGCGACCAACCGTGATTAACTTAGAAACGTGAATAATGCTCTCGGAGCCCCGGAATATGCGCTTTATGCATAATCCGGGTTAGATAATTTAGTCGTGAGGGTGGGCGAAGCGTGTTGCCTTTTCGGCAATGCGCACTGCTTCGAGGGCATCATCGATTGTAACGCGCATATTGTGGGCAGGGTCATCAATTTTCAAGATCAGATCGGCCATAATCGAGCGGAGGTTTTCGGCATAGACATCCAGCTTTTCTTCATCCAATTCGACTACAGTATTGATCTCATAATCCACGTCATAGAAAAACTCGGACGAGTGCGCCTTCTGAGACTCAATCGGGTCGACCACGACCTGGTCCTCTCCCAGCAGGTCTCCGAGCCTATCCAGCCCGTCATTACCTGTCCAGCCCCAGATGTCGAGCTGCAATGGGATCCAGCCGATCATCTCGATCTCACCTAGATCGTATGCGAAGTGGAATGTGGTGGTCTCCAGTTCCCTTGGTCGGGAGAATGAGTGCCAGTATGTGCCCACGACTCCATTTTCATACTTGACGGCGGCAAACACCCTGTCTTCCATACCGGGTTTGCGTTCGACACCCAGTGAGAAAGTGTCTTTGGCCTTCGAGCCGATCATCCAGCTCGCAAGATCGAAGAAATGCACGCCATGTTCAAGCAGTATTCTGCCGCTGATATCGGGGCTCCAGAACCAATGTCCTTCAGGCACGGTGTCCTGCATGGCATAGTTTCGCAGGTCGACTCTTCTGAGCTTTCCGAAGACCTCACTTTCTGTAATCTCATGCAGCAGTTCAACAATTGGGTTGTATCGAAGCACGAAGTCGACAGTCGCTACACAGCCTGTCTCTTGGGCAGCCTGCTTGATTGCCTCGCCGTCTTCTTCAGAAAGAGCGAGGGGCTTTTCTATAAGCACATGCTTGCCTGACTTCATCGCCTGTATTGCAAGTTCCTTGTGAGTGTATGGTGGGGTTGCAATGGATACTATGTCGACATCAGGGTCGGCAAAGAGGTCATTGTATTTGGTATAGAACTTCGGTCCGGCCTTTGGAGCGCGAGATGAGTCGACATCGCAGAGTGCAGTCGCCTCTGCGTTATCCATCTTATCCCATGCCTTATGAATAAACTCGCCGAACCCGCCGTAGCCTATTATTCCAATCCCTTTTTTCTTTGACATCGTTCTACCTCTACATGTACCGCGCACTCATACAGTTTATACAATCATGATGCAATTGAAACCTGTGGGCTTCATCCGATCGCGCCGCCTCCCGGGTCGAGTGTTGCAAGGCGCATCTTGCGTGCTCCATAATAGATTGAAGTGTAATATGGATCGTCGATGGGAGTAATGCCTACACCAAAGCTGCCGCGTGAGTGGATAAAGCGCCTCATGTCGATCATCATACCGACATGAGAAACGTTCCCATTGGATTTAGCAAAAAAGACGAGGTCGCCTGCCCGAAGGCCATCTTGCTCGACTGGAACGGCACGTGGATCCTTCGCTTGATGGCATGCGTCGCGAAAAAGTGTGACACCATGAACCTTGTAGACAAGCTGCACAAAACCGGAACAGTCTATACCGAAGGGCGATGAACCTCCCCAAAGATATGGGATCCCAACAAAACGACGAGCGGTCTCGACAAGTTTGCGTGGGTCAGGAAGAGGTATTGTCTGAGCCAGGTCTTTATCGATCAGACGAGCTTTGTTTTTGCGTATATAGGCGTGCCGATTGTCCGGCAAAAGCAGTTCGACCCAACTCTCTGTCGAATCGACGACCTCCAGTTCGGCGCTGATTGTAGCCTTTGTGAGAATTTGGGCCCTGGCGGAAGGAGCACAACGCATATCCACGAGCAGTTCGCGTATTATAGCAACAGCCCCCACTGAAGCATAAGGCTCGGAACCCGAAGGTAATATCCGCACAGCACTCGCAGGAAGCCATGCCCGATATGTATCCCATGTTTGAACGTAGAGCCAGCCATGGGAGCCGTCTTCAATCGTGACATTCTGACCGATCAGGGCCTGGGTTACCTGCTCAGATTTTGAGTCGGGTTCCGCCCTGAGGGATACCACATTTTGAACTACTACCCCAATGCGGTCGGAGGGAGGTCTCATTTGCGGTTTGCATACCATTTGTCAGCGAACTCTTTATTGTCCTTGCCCTCTTTGATTGGACGCCACCAGGACTCATTCTTCATATACCAGCGGATAGTCTCGCGCATGCCGTTCTCGAAGTCGTGCGTGCGCGGCCAGCCCATTGCCAGCAGCTTGGCGGAATCGAGAGCATAGCGGCGGTCATGGCCGGGTCGGTCCTGCACATGCTTTATCAGGCTCTCATCCTTACCGGTGACCTCGAGTATGATCTTGATAATCTCTATATTCGGACGCTGATTGTTGCCGCCGATGTTGTATATCTCGCCGGGCTTGCCCTTGAGCATCACAGTTTCAATGCCTGAGCAGTGGTCGAGCACATGCAGCCAGTCGCGAATTTGCATGCCGTCGCCGTAGACAGGCAGAGGCTTGCCTTCCATCGCATTGGACACAAATAGTGGAACCAGCTTTTCAGGCTGCTGATATGGACCATAAGTGTTCGAGCCTCGTGTAACCATCACAGGCAGGTCGTAAGTGCGATAATACGACTTCGCCAACAGTTCTCCACCAGCTTTACCCGCCGAATATGGGCTATTGGGAGACACGGGGTCGGTCTCTTTTGAAAAGCCCTCTTCTATGTCGCCGTAGACTTCGTCCGTGGATATCTGTATAAACTTCTCCACGCCATACTTCTTTGCAGCCTCGCAGAGCGTGAATACACCCATCACGTTTGTGGTCATGGTGTTTTCTGCATCATTGATAGACCTGTCCACATGGCTTTCTGCAGCAAAGTTGAGCACTATATCCGCATCATCCACCAGCTTTGCAACGTCATCGGCATCTCTGATATCGCCCTTCACGAACTTGAACCTTGGGTCGTCCTTCACGTCTTCCAGGTTCTCCAAGTGACCGGCATATGTAAGGGCATCAAACACAGTAATGCTCAGGTCGTCATGCCTGCCGAGAATGTATCTGACGAAATTGCTTCCAATGAATCCGGCTCCGCCGGTGACGAGAAGGTTTTTCATAAATGCTATGTCCTCATGTATTGATTATCTCGATGCTCCAAAGCCAGATAGCACCCAAACGGTCGCGTGCCACAATCCAATGGCCAGCATAACAAGGCCAAGGGTGGCAATCAGCATCAGTAAGTAAGTAATCCCTTTTGCTATCACATAAATGAAATCAAAGGCTCTTTGTTTAATACTTCGTCGTTTGCAAGGCGCTTTGTCGTTCACTTCTCTGTTTTCTCAAGCCTGCATACTCTGTTGATTTCGGACAGTTCCTCAATTTCAACACAGTAAGTTGTTTGGAATTTGGCTCCCCAATAAATATGCCATATTATTTGCCTACGCTAAAGGCTCGGCGGTCATTTATCGGAAAGCAGTGCAGTCATCATACCATATATTATATATTCCGTATTTCCAACAGGTTGATGGGAAACTCGTCAGTTTGAGGACTTGCCCTGCTAGTCCGGCTCCTGGACTGTAAGTGGCTCGGGAGCTTGAGCACCAGCGTTGCCGTCTCCACCGCCCGGCCGCTTGAAGAACTTTTTCCTCAGACCGCTCCAGAGGTAATCGAGTTCGTTGACCTTAAGAATCCTGAGCATCACCAGATACAGGCCGCCGCCTAGAATCATTGCCGCCAATACAGTCAGGAATGAACCCATCCTGCTTTCAACTCTGTCTATTGGACGCTTGACAATAAAACTCGGGTATGCTGCTTCAAGGGCTCTTCTGTTCTGTTCGGGCGAAAGCTTCACATTGTTGGGACGGACGCTGCCGTTCTTGATAACCATGTTTAGATCATGCATCATATCCCGACGGCCGTCGGCAGTGTTTAGATCACGCTTTGCCTCAGATGACAGCCTGGAATACAAATACGCCGACATAGGTGTGCTGCCTTCTTTTAGTGTGCGGGCAAATGCTACCGGCTTGCGTATATCACCCTCCTGAAGCTGCCATGAACCAACAAGCCGAGACATGCCCACGCGCACTCCAAAGCAGACAACTCCCATAAGAGCAGCGGCAATAATAATACGTCCGACTGTCTTCAGAACGCTGCCGCCTTCGATACCGTGGAGCTTCTTGCGAAGAAACCACACCAGAGCAAAGAAATGCAGTGAGACGGCTATTGTGGTAGCCAAGGCAATGCCGCCTGTGCCCATATGGCGCATTAGAATGTAGTTGATCGGAATAAAGATAATTGTGGCAATCGTGCCGGTTACAACTGGTGTGATCGTGTCCTGCAGTGCAAAGAAGCCGCGCGCCACAATCGCTTGACCAGCCCAGGCAAATATCCCGAGTGAGTAGAATATCAAGGGGACAGCCGCTGTGTTGACGCTTTCAGGCCCGAATTTGCCGGACATATACACCGTCCGCACCAATGGGTCAGCCATGATTACCATAAACATCATCGACGGAATGCTCTCGACCATTATCGCGCGCAGTCCATAGGCTATGCCGCTGCGCATGTCATCATAGGCATGTTTTGCGGCATAAGTTGCAAGCAGTGGGAGTATCGCCGTGCCTGCGGCTTGAGCGAAGATTCCGAGTGGAACCTGCATCAGACGATTAGCATTGTACAATGCAGAAGGAGCAGATGCAGAGACAAAACTGGCAAACCATCGGTTGACTATGACATCGATCTGAGGAAGACCAAGTCCAAATACTACAGGCAGGGCAAGTTGCGCAACCTTGATAACACCTGGATGCCGCAGATTCAAGCTGGGATGAAATTCAAAGCCGAGTTTGCGCATCCAGTAATATGTATAAACAATGTTTCCTGCAAATGCGCCGATTAGTGTTCCAATAGCTACACCGGCAATGTTAAACCAGTGGCTAAGCACCAGCGCGCCGAAGATAATGCCTACGTTGTAGATTACCGGCCCTGCAGCAGTAGCGCGAAACTCCTGCCTGGACTGCAGCGAAGCCATCATCAATCCGCCAAGGAAAAAGAAGAGCTGGCATGGCAGGATTATACGTGTCAGGAGAGTTGTCAGCGGTATAAGCTCGGGATGATGCTTTACAAACCCTGGCACAGCCAGCACGCATACAAGCGGCTTAGCAAATATCCAGAAGAGTATAACTGCCCCACCCATGACAATGCCCATGAAACAGGCAATAATGCTATAGACTTCCCATGCCTCTTTTTGCTTGCCGTTGGTGAAGCGCTCGGTAAAGACCGGAATAAACGCCGCCGATAGAGCACCGCTCGAAAGGAAAAAATAGAGTAGATCGGGCAGGTTAAATGCGGAGGTATACGCGCTTGTCACTCCTGTCTGACCGAACTGGTGGGCTATGATCATATCCCGGATCAGACCGAGAAAACGACTCAGCAGCACCGCCACGAGCATAAGTCCGGCGGCTTTTTTGAAAGATTGGTGTGATGCCATAAATACTGGTATAAGAACCTGATTAAAAACCGACCTGCCTGATTGGCACGCCGTATGCAACAGATCCTAATGATTCTCCTTCGAAAGAGTGTGTGGTTACATACCTTGCCCGTCGATATTTCGGCGGGCCACTTTTTTATCCCCTGTAAATACGCATTGGTAACCGGGCTGGTTCCCCATTTAGCCTACTTGCTGATTATCATCCTGAGCGAAACAATCAACAGGAAGACTCCGAATAGTTTCTTGAGCACATTATCTGGAATACCGGTTGCAAACTTAGCACCGAGATATCCACCCAAAAAGAAACCAACTGCTAGAATGGCAGCCACTTTTACATCTACTTGGCCAGCTTTGTAGTAGGCATATGCAGCTAGAAACCCTATAGGCGGAATCATCATTGCCAGCGTAGTGCCCTGGGCCTTGTGCTGCGAAAACTTAAAAAAGTAAACCAATGCAGGGATGACCAAGGTTGCTCCACCGATGCCGATCAACCCGCTGGATATACCTGCCAAAAAACCAATAATGGAAAACCAAAGTGCGCTTACCAATGTATCATACCCCTCATATACCTATGACCGTGAAGACTACTATAGAATACTCCAAAAGTATGTTTATTGGTAGAGTCTTTACGCCACTTGAGTGAAATACTATCAAGTAAAAAGACTGCCTGAATGCAATATTATGTGTTTGGCTCATCAGCATGTTGGGTATTAATTAATTGTAGGCAATTTGAAAACATGTGAGGTGAGATGTGATGGCACGTGAAAAAACGCTCGTCAGAAGAGAGCCGACTGAAGTGGAAACATTTGAGCCATATAACACATTTAGGGATATGGAACGGATGTTCAGGAACTTCTTCGGTGTTCCTATGGTTCGACCACCGAGGCTGTGGCTCAAGGAGTTGGGTGAGTTCACACCGGAGGTCGATATGAAAGAAACGGATAAAGAACTCATACTTTCTGCAACAATCCCTGGAATGACCAAAGACGATATAGATATTGACGTCACCGGCGACTCGATCACAATCTCTGGCGAGAGAAAGACCGAGGAGGAAAAGCCCGGTGAAAGATATCATGTCCGCCAGCAAAGCTATGGCGCATTCCATGTTTGTTACTCGCTGCCGGCTGAAGTCAAACCGGGTGAGGTAAAAGCGAATTATAAGCATGGTGTCCTTGAGGTTGTGATGCCTAAGGCAGAAGAGGCGGCAAAGCATAAAGTCAAGGTCGAAGAAAGTGGATAATTATTTGTTTGTCATTTGATCGCATGGGGGAAACTAAAGCAGGTTGTTAATTGATGTCGGCAGCTGTCGATATCAATAAAACCTATCTTTCTTCTCCTTTCGAGTGCTTTAGATTTCCGCGGGAGCGATTAAGCTTCAAGCGGGCCCACCGGTCCATATGATCGGTGGGTATTTTTTCTGTTCAACCAGGTAGATTTGTCAGTGGATTACCGATATGCATTGTGATATTCTTAATGTATGGAAGCTTTGAAATCACGAATAATTCCAGTCAATGCGGCTATTCTGTTCGTGGGTATGGCGGATCTGATAACAACGCTCTTCTGGTTTGCGACCGGCCGAGCAACGGAAGTCAACCCAATAATGGCAATAGTGTTGCAGGCGGGAATTGTGTTTTTTGTCCTCGTAAAGATTGCCACACTTGGAGCATATGTCATCGTCATGGAGTGGTATCGGCGGCATCGCAATCCAGTGTTTGCAGGTGTGGTCGGCAGGCTCACTCTTTGTGCTTACATCAGCATTTACGCTGTCTCGTTTTACGCAGTCAACCACACGTACTTTATAAGGTAGGCCAAGCTAACCCAGATTATGTGCTTCCCGCATAATGCTGGCTAAGCAGCTTCCTTTTTATAACCTCGTTTTTCAATTGTCTCCACAAACAATTTTACAAGGTCGGGATCAAACTGTGTGCCCGCACAGGTTTTTAGCTCGTTGACTGCCTCATCAACTGTCAGTGCTTTTCTGTATGAACGATTGCTGGTCATGGCGTCAAATGCTTCCGTGATAGCGATAATGCGGGCAAGCAGAGGTATATTCTTGCCGGCGAGCTTTGCAGGATAGCCTTTGCCGTCATAGCGCTCATGGTGATGCTTTACAGCAGGCACTATCGAACTCATCTGCTGCATTCGCTTAAGTATACAAGAGCCCAGCTTCGGCTGGTTTTCGATCTGCTGCCATTCATCGGCTTCAAGCGGTTCTGATTTCTCCAGTATTTTCTCCGGCGTGGCAATTCGACCGATATCGTGCAGCAACGCAGCTATCTTGAGATTGTTTATTTCTTCAGCAGACATGCCGATTGATTCGGCAAGCGTCACAGACAAGCTCATCACAGATAGAGAATGCCCACGGCTGTGACTGTCCTTGGCATCTGCCATCGCAGCCAGTGCTTCGATTGCACTTATATCATCATCGTCCAAGAGCGGCTTCACATGACCGGGATTGGCTCGATATGAGCAGTGAAACTCTTCTCTATACACAAAACAGCGGTTCTTACCCTGCTGTTTGGCATAATACAGCGCAGCATCTGCATTAAGGACAAGCTGATGAGGGGTCTGGCCTTGAGATGGAAAACCTGCAATACCGGCGCTCACGGTCGTTCGCTTATTGTTGCCGAACGTACCCTTGCTGCGCCTAGATACTGTATGCCTGATTCTTTCGGCGACTTCAAGAGCTTCTTGGGCTTCGGTTTCCGGCAAGATTATTACGAACTCTTCGCCGCCGTAGCGGGCAAGTATATCAATGTTTCTAATGCAGCCTGCACAAATATCAGCGAACCACTTTAAGAGCTTATCACCTTCCTGGTGCCCCCAGGTATCGTTGAAAATTTTGAAATTATCGAGGTCGAGCATTATCAGGCACAGCGGTCTGCTATAGCGATTCGCTCTCTCGATCTCATTAGCCAGTCTTTCCTGGAAGTAGCGATGGTTGTATATATCGGTCAGACCGTCTATGTTGGCACGCTGCTCAGCTTTCAGTCTGTGATACACTTCCATATCAAAGAGATGCCCAATAATCCCTGCAATACTTATGCAGATAATTTGCCAGGAGAAAAAAGTGAGATAGTGACTCTGAAAGTTAATCTGCAGGTTGTTAAGTAGGATACGGTAGACTTCTGGATATCCCCAGTCAGCCGATTCAACTCCGTATGCCCAGACACCAAGAATGTAAGAAAGTGTGGCAAACGAAAAACCACATATATAAAATATCAAACGATATTTCAAGCTCAGTGCGTTTCGATTTTCAGTCATCCATTATCCTCACATACGCGGACTAATAGTATTATTGGGCACAAAAGAAGCTCACTATAGGTAATTCATCAATTACTGACGTGGATTTTATGATTCCGCACAAGCATACGATTTCCACGACGGTCAATCAGGAGGAGGCTTGTGTGAGTATGGCAGATGGCATAGTCCACCCTTCGCCCATGGCGTTTTGCTCGCATTGGCTGTCAAAGATGTTCATTTCTGAAATGCTCTTTCAATTACCCATTGAAAGTCGGACACAGAAACTGCAGACAACGCCATGATTTCTTTCTCATTGGGTCTGATATTTGTTTGACTATAATCAGACTCTTGATATATTTCCTTGTTGAAACCCCGGAATTCTCTCTGCCCAAGTCATTTCCACGCATGGAATTAGCGCTGTTATGGTCACTATTTGTCGGGCTATATTGTTGAACAAGTCGAATTAAGTAGGCGAGAAGAGAATAGTTTGCTGAAGCTGAGACAAAATACGCTATTTAGTAATTATGCTATTGACAAATGCGTGACTCAGACTTACAATACAGCAATACTGAGTATGCTTAATATGCCTCAAGACTGGGCAGTTGGGCAATCTCCCCTCCGAAATGATTCGGGTTGGGCAGCATTGGTAATTGTTGTCGACGTAGCGTGTATGAAGTTGCTAATGTAGTCACATATGTCGTCAAGTAGGCAACATCTGCAGTTGATGTGTGGGTAAGGACTAGCGCTTTCGAGTATTTGTGTAATGAATGCCGGTTGCGTCCATGTATTCGCGAACAGGCCATGACAATGCCTCATGATGGGCTTTTATAGCGGATAATGTAGACTTAACGGTTGCGTTAGTGTATAATTAGTTTACAGCCTTGGGCTTGCAGAGCAAGTTATCGACAAAATTAGTCTGAGTTGTCACCAAGGCACGGAAAGCACACATATATCTTACGTCAGATTTTGTCAGTAAGTGCGAAACGGTATATTCTTGTTTCACAACAATGCTGTGCGTGGTATTTACTCCGGGGGGCTGGTCATGAATGCATTGCCGGTACGGCCACAACAAGTGGCGGATGCCGATCAAAAGCTGAAGTATTTCGACGACCTCGATCGGTGGGGATTTGAAATTGCCTATAGCATTTTTGATGCATATCCCTACGACGATGTTGTCGACATCCTCAAGGATTCATATTCAGGATTCGTCACCGAAGCACATAAACGCGGTTATCCTGCATGCGTGCAAATACAATCCACCATCTGCGCTGGAGACAGAGTTGGAATAGATGAAGCCCAATATGACATCGAAAACAACCCCATAAAATGTAAAGATAGCGGCTTTTTTGCTTCATTTGCATCCGATGCTTGGAAGGAATATCTCAAAGAGCTGACGACGTTGTTTGTGAGGCAATATGGTTTTGACTATGTGGTTTTTGACAAGCCAATGTTCAAAGTCGATATTCCCGGTTCCAGCGATCGCTTTTACACTAAATATACTACAGATAATCCTGATGTAAAGTATCCGCTCTCCCGAGAGGAAAGCACTGAATATCTAATGGTTCAAAGTGCGAAAGCGCGAGTTGTCGAAGAGTTTTACACTGATTTGATTGCTCATGCGAAGTCAATAGGCGCAAAAAAAGCGGGAGTGATACCTCAATCCTTTATCCCTGCCGAAAATGATCCCGATGCTGCCCTCAACAACTGTTGCAATATTGGACGCATTACGAAAATTGACGGCCTCGATTTTTTAGTAACTGGAGATCAACCATCTGTTTCAAGCAAGTTCAGCTATATCGAGATACTTGCTCATGCGCTGGGAAAGGACGTAATTGCCCTTAGCGATCCAACAGACCATTGTTCCTCTTCGCGCAATCCAATTACTTTTGAGCAATACAAAGATAAGATAATCTCATCACTGGCTGCGGCACCATGCGGATTCACAGAACCGTGGTGTGGTCAAAGTAATGGCGAAGACGACACCCACAAGGGAGTGCTCGTAGAGGCGGCGAACGCTGCTCGAAGACTCGGACGCCCCCAATCGCCTGTGGCTTTTGTTTTTTCCTACTCAGGCACCAGGCATGTCGAGCCTTTGACGTATGAAAGTGTATTCTCGCATTATTTGGCTCTGGCAAAACAGTTAGCATTTGATGCCCACATTCCAATGCTCACATTCCACGCGGATACCCTTGATAAAGACCTTGAGGAACATCCCGAGGTTCAGGTGCTGATCTTTGAAGAGCATTTTCCAATGAGTGTTGAGCAGATGCTTGTTATTAGGAATTGGTGGCAAAGTTCTGAGAAGCGAGCTGCCATTACATTCGGTTCAGGGAAGGGTTTTAATGCGGATCCAACACTGCCCGGCCCTCAGCCATGCGCTCTCTCACAACCTGGGATACTCGAACTGATAGGACTCAGGCAAGAAGAGGGCATGACCATTACCTTTGAAGAACCGGCTGAACTGAGCGACATTTCACGCGTACGGCGTTCGGCTTTTCTGGGGGATGAGCCTGTTAAAGTGAAGCAGGTTGCAGATGTAAGACGCATTTTTGGTTCGCGTGCAAGCGTTTTGTACGAAGTGGATGTCGAGGATAACAAGGTTCCGGTTGTGGCAGAGTGGCGTGACCGCTCCACACTTGCGGTTTTTTGTGGGTTCGGTCTTTCGGCTGACACCGCTTCTATGGCTGAAAAAGCGATAAAATATGTGCTTCGTGAAGTGAGTGCATCCAATCTGCTCATGGATTTATGCAGCGAAGGAATTCTTTGGACGGTAAATGCTGCCGACTACCTTATAATAAGCAATGTATCGGATACTGAAGGTTACGCCGTAGGCAAACCCGGTCGAGCAAACCTGTGGGACGTTCGGGAAGAGCGCTTGCTTGCCGATGGTGAGGCCGATATAAAAATTGCGCCACATTCGTTCAAACTTTACAGAGTGGTCGGACGAAGGTCCAAATTTTACGACGTGCAGGGCGCCTTGTGCATGCGAAAGCTCATAGACGGATCAGGCAGAGCGGAGATCGAACTGCTTGCAGGACAAAAGACCATGTTCGTATTGCGGAGTTCACCGAAAGAGATTATTGTGGATGGCAAATCATGCACGGTCTCTCAGGAGGTGAAAAACGGCGTGTATTATGTCACGCTGATGCAGTGCCGTCCCGGAGAGCGCAACATAACCTTGAAATGGTAATAAACTAGTCATGCTCAAATGTTTTCGGCGAGTGGATTATCCACTCGCCGTTTTTGTGTATGGTAGTCGTATAGGGGTATACTCAAAACTATGGATGATGACGCATACGACGTTGTGGTAATCGGCGGCGGTCCGGCCGGCCTATCATGTGCTCTATATACGGCGCGTGCCAAGCTCCATACACTGGTGCTCGATCGTGCACCCGGCGCAGGCGCACTGGCATCGACCGCCAAGATCGAGAACTATCCGGGTGTAAAGGGACCTGTGCCCGGTTCGGAGTTGTTGGACACGATTAGGGACCAGGCTATGCACTTTGGTGCCAATTATTCCAAAAGTGCTGTAATGGCGGTCGATCTGATCTCCGAGACCAAAACATTCTATACTCCGGCGGGCACATATCATGGTCGCACGGCTGTTATCGCGACCGGTTCTCTGGGCAGGCATGAAAAAATCCTGGGCGAAGAAAATTTTATCGGTAGAGGTGTCAGCTATTGTGTCACCTGCGATGCTGCATTTTTCAAAGACAAAGTGGCTGCGGTGGTTGGTCACAACGACGTCGTGCTGGAAGAGGCATTGTTCCTTGCTCGATTTGCAAAAATCGTCCATCTTATTACGCCGATGAGCCGCCTCAAGGGCACTTCAGAACTGCTTGAAGAGATCATGTCCACGCCAAATGTCGTAACCCACGTTGGTCTTAGCGTCAAACAAATTGTTGGCGAGCAGACTGTAGCAGGCATCATCGTAAACGACAAGACAGGCATAGAATCAACACTGTCCCTTGAAGGAATATTTATGCTTTTATCGGGAAGTGCTCCTATAACTGATTTTCTTGGAGGCTCATTGAAGCTTCAATCGGAAGGATGCATAGAGGTCGATTGTAATTACGCCACCAGTCTGCCGGGTGTTTATGCAGTTGGCGATGTCACATGCCTGCATCCAAAACAAGCCATAATAGCAGCCGGTGAAGGGGTTGTTGCTGCGCTTGCGGTAGACAAATTTCTTTCAAGCAGAGAGAGGACCAGGGTGGATTACATATAGTTTGTTTGAACCTGTGGTGTGCCGGGTAGTTTTTGCTCAGGCAGGCAGGAATATTGACGTCATTTAACTAATACTTCGGTTGTACTCAATAACCAAACATCGCATATATAAGGAGATAATACAAACACAATGAAAAAAGCCGCCATTTGGGTAGCCGTTGCCGGTGTTGCACTGATTCTCACCGGCTGTGGCAAGAGCTGCAATGTTGCTGATGTCCCCGCAACGGTCGCCACCGTTAACGGCCAGGGTATACCTGCTTCAGCGTATTTGGATATGACCAGCCGGAGGGCGGGTCGGGATGTGCTGACCAGCCTGATTGAACAAGATATTGTTCTGAAATGGGCGAAGGACGAAGGTGTCGCTCCAAAGCAGGATCAGATCAACAAGCAGATCGAAATTCTTAAGCGCGATGGAGTGTATGATCGCCAGGCCAAGCTCCTTGGTGAAGATGCAATCAAGTCTGAACTCACTGCAATGCAGGCGCGGATAAATCTTGCAAAAAAAGTATCAAAGGTAACTGACAGCGAGTTAAAGTCGGCTTACGAGATGATGAAGCAGCGCTATGTTCATGGTCCGCGCAAATATGTGGCGCTGATAATTAACCCCGACAAGAAAATGGTTGAGGATGCCGCCAAAGCAATTAAGGGTGGCAAGAGTTTTGACGAAGCGTCTGCTGAGTATGGTGACAAGAGATTTTCTATGGGCGGCGGTCCTATTGAGATATGGATAGCCGAAGACCAGCAGGGAATGCCCAAAGAACTGACCGACGCTGCCAAGAATACCAAAATCGGCGAAGTAAGCAAGGTATTCTCATTTGGGCAGACCGGCATGCCTACAAACTATGCCATTATGAAGGTGACTCAGTCACAGCCCAAATCAGACCTGAAGCTAAAGGACGTAAAGTCTGAAGTGGAAGATGCTGCGGCGCTGCAGAAGTCTCAGATGGACCCCAAATTCACCCAAGAGCTTAATGATAAGAAGAAGGCAGCCAAGATCACGATCGATATTCCGTATCTTCAAGATGTGGCTGCCACAATAAACAACCCGCCTGAGACATCTCCTCTGGCGATGCCTTCTCCCACACCCAAAAAGGTGACGCCGAAAGCTCAGAAACCTGCAAAGAAATAATTGCCATTAACTATATAAGGTATCGGTTTGCTTGCTGCAGGCCGATACCCTATTTCCTCAGCGAATGTCTACCTGATTCACCTCTAGGAAGGAATCGATCGTATTGCCGATTAAGTACTCTGCGGAGTTGGTAAAACTCATGTTCACGATACCAATGCAGGAGGAAATTGCATGCATAAGATAGCAGTTCTCGGCGGTGACGGCACTGGGCCGGAAGTCGTCAGAGAAGGACTAAAAGTTCTCGAGGCCGCAAGCCATAAGCTTGGTTTCAAGTATGAAACAGTCGAATACGACTGGGGCGGCGACCGATATATACGCACGGGCGAAGTTCTGCCTGCCACTGCGGTAGATGAGATGAAGAAATTCGACGCCATCTATCTGGGCGCAATAGGCCATCCGGATGTCAAACCGGGCATACTCGAAAAGGGCATCCTGCTTGCTCTGCGGTTCGGCCTGGATCAGTATATCAACCTCCGCCCTGTCAAGCTCTATCCCGGTGTCGAGACACCCTTGAAGGATAAAGGTCCTGCGGATATAGACTATGTGGTCGTGCGCGAGAACACTGAGGGTTTGTATGCAGGCGCGGGAGGTGTTCTCAAGAAGGGCACAGCCGATGAAGTGGCGGTGCAGGAGTCGATCAACACTCGCAAGGGCGTCGAAAGATGCATCCGTTATGCGTTTGAATATGCTCGCAAGCGCAACAAGGACAAAAAACTGACCCTATGCGGCAAGACAAACGTCTTGACCTATGCCTTCGACCTTTGGGAGCGGGCATTCCACGAAGTGGGCAAGGAATACACCGACATCACCACAGACTATGCTCATGTGGATGCGACAACCATGTGGATGGTCAAGAACCCGGAGTGGTTCGACGTAATTGTCACGGACAATATGTTCGGTGACATCATCACCGACCTCGGCGCAATGACTCAGGGTGGCATGGGCATAGCAGCGGGCGGCAACATCAACCCCGAGGGTGTGTCTATGTTCGAGCCTATCGGCGGTTCTGCGCCCAAGTATACGGGCATGAACGTCATCAATCCACTTGCTGCAATCGGCGCAGTTCAGATGATGCTGGAAACTCTTGGAGAGCAGAAAGCTGCGGATTTGATAGACAAAGCAATCGCCTATGTCACAGGCAGCAAGCTCAAGAGCATGAGCGCGGGCAAGATGGGCTACTCAACCACAGAAGTGGGAGATTTAGTGGCGCAATTTGTCGCCGACGCCCAATAAATTTTAGTAATTGGTATTTTATATTTGATATTTGCCGGGCGAGTGTCCCGGCTTTTTTCATCTATGTAGTATAATTACGCTTGAATCAATCGTATAAGCACAGAGGCCGAATATGTCTTTTCCAATAAACAGAATGAGAAGACTGCGCGCATCCAATACTCTTCGCAGAATGGTGCGCGAGGTATCCGTCAGCGTAGATGATCTGATATATCCGCTCTTTGTTACGCATGGACTGGACGTGAAGCTGCAGATCCCTTCGATGCCGGGCGTATACCACTTCAGCGTGGATGCCGTGGTAGATGAAGCAAAATCCGTGCGCGACCTCGGCATTCCAGCAGTAATTCTGTTCGGACTGCCTGCCAATAAGGATGAGTTCGCATCAGAAGCATATGCGCAGGACGGGATCGTCCAGCGAGCTGTGTCGACTCTGAAACATGCGGTTCCTGAGCTTGTAATAATCACTGATGTCTGTTTGTGCGAGTACACCTCACATGGCCACTGTGGAATTGTGCATGATGGCGAGGTTCAAAACGACGAAACGCTGGAGCTGATAGCGCGGACGGCTGTCTCTCATGCCGAAGCAGGTGCGGATATGGTCGCTCCGTCGGATATGATGGACGGCAGGGTAATGGCAATCCGTGAATCTTTGGACGACCGTGGTTTTGCCAATACGCCGATTATGGCCTATTCTGCAAAGTTTGCATCAGCGTTCTACGGTCCGTTCAGGGACGCGGCAGGATGTGCGCCCCAGTTCGGAAACCGTGCAAGCTACCAGATGGACCCCCCGAACCGCCGCGAGGCAATCAGAGAAATCGCACTCGATGTCGAAGAGGGAGCGGATATTGTGATGGTCAAACCTGCGCTTCCTTACCTCGATGTCATAAGCGATGCGAGGGCAACGTTTGACGTGCCGGTGGCCGCCTACAATGTCTCGGGCGAATACTGCATGGTCAAAGCTGCCGCGCAGGCTGGATATATAGACGAGCGCCGCATCGTGCCCGAAATCCTTACGTCCATCAAACGCGCGGGAGCAGACCTCATCATCACATATTCAGCCAAAGACTACGCCTCCATGATTTAGTATTTGGTATTTTAATTTAGTATTGGGGCTATCTTTGGGTGCGATTCCATTCACGAAGCCATTTTGTATTGCTGTGGGGAACACAAGATGGGTAATAATCATTCTTAGTAATATAAGACTGTCCTAATGGAGCATAGCAAGTGCTGAGAATATCCAACCTGGTAAAATACTATAAAAAAACACTCGCAGTGGACGGCCTTTCGTTCGATGTGGCCGACGGCGAGATAGTCGGTCTGCTCGGTCCCAACGGTGCGGGCAAGACCACAATTTTGCGCTGCATTACCGGCATCGTCCAGCCGTCCGAGGGCACAATAGAGATCGACGGCCTCGACCTGGAACACAACGAGCAGGAGGTCAAACGGCGCGTCTCGTTTGTGCCGGAGGTTCCCACTCCATACGAAATGCTCACCGTGACCGAGCACCTCAGATTCATAGCAATGGCGTACCAGACGATGGACAACTTCGACATGCGAGCCGAGAGCCTTTTGCGGCGCTTCGATCTATATGAGAAGCGCAATGATTTGGTGTTGAGTCTATCCAAGGGAATGAAACAGAAGCTGGCGATTGCATGCGCGTTTATTCATGATGCCCGCGTCATTCTTCTGGACGAGCCGCTTATAGGGATCGACCCCAAGGGTGTGCATGAACTCAAGCAGATGATCGCCGATGCCAGAAGCGCAGGCAAATCTATACTCATCAGTACCCATATGCTCGATACGGCCGAGCGCCTTTGTGACAGGATCATAATAATCCGCGAGGGCAACATCCTTGCTGAGGGAGACCTCGAAACCCTGCATGAACGAGCCAGAATGGGCAATGACGCAACGCTCGAAGACGTGTTTCTGAGTTTAACCGAGGAGAAGCAATCCCTTGAGACCCCTGCTTTACCTTGAGCTGAGACAATTTGTCAACTCCTTAAAGAATTCGTTCCGCAGTCCTTTGAGGCTGATTCCTTTTCTGGTGATCGCTGCCTACGTTGTGTCGATGATGATTCAGGGAGTGTTTGTGCTCTCGAGCGGAGTCGGGCCAAAACAGCCGGACTTTGGCGCGCTTCAAGTAATCAATCCTGAGGTAGTTGAAGCTATAATTTTCATTGTCCTGAGCGTGGGGTGCATGATAGTAATCTACAATTCATTCAGCTCCGGCGCACTTATATTTTCGATTGCCCATATCGACTTTCTCTTTCCAACCCCTGTCAGCCGCAGACATGTTTTGCTGCTCCAACTCATCAAGGACTATATAAAGAACGTCTTCTATGTTACATTCCTATATTTCATAATTGGAGGACCAATATATCAAGCGCTTGGCGTTCGGATGATGCCCTGGGGCCTGATAAGCATCGCCGGGCTGACGATGCTGCTGCTTGCTCTGGTCAATATAGCGCATACCATCAATATAGTCTTTACTTTCGGTTTCGAGCGGCTCAGACAGGCAGGCCGAATCATAAAGACTATTCTTTTTGTCGGGCCAGTTTCTGCAATCGCGTATGGCTTGTTCCAGTATTTTGAAACCGGCAGCAGTTATGCAAGTGTTTTGTGGGCATCAAATTCACCAGTAATCAGCTTTCTGTTCGCGCCGGTACGCTGGTGCACTGCTCTGGTTTTGGCACCGCTTTCGGGTATGACCTCTAACGAGTGGAGGCTGTTCGCACAGCTTTGTGTGCTTGCGCTAGGCAGCTTCATACTATTGATGTCTCGAAAGGAAAACATATACGAGCCTTCTCTGGGAATCAGCACGAGCTTTGCGCGCAGGAAGCTGGCAATGCGCCAGGGAGACTTTGCAGGTGTCAGGATGGCTCTTCTTCGTGAGAAGGGCACAAAGCGTGTGTCAGGACTCGGCATACCGCCGTTCGGTGCAGGAGCGACTGCGCTGGTGTGGAAGAGCCTGCTGCTTCGCTACAGAGTCTCCAAAAGTCAACTTGGAATAATGCTTGTTGTGCCCGTAATCCTGGTCTATATAATTAGGCAGGTCACCTCTTCCGATCAGCTCAGGGATATTTTGCAATATTTGCCCATTGTGCTCCTCTATGTAGTATGGCTGCTTTCATTGATGGCACCGACCGAGGTCCGCTCCGAGCTAAAGCAGGCAAATATATTGAAGTCGATGCCCATTGCAGCTTGGAAGATAATGCTGGCGCAGGCAGTGAATTCTGTGATTTATCTGACCGCCGGTGTGTTTGTATTTTCTGCGGCGATGTGGGCAATCATTCCTCAAACGCGTAGCGAGACACTATTTGCATGCGCTTTGGGGGCTCCATTTCTGGGATTTGCTAATGTATCGCTTACGAGTATTGCAGGTCTTGCGTACCCCGATGCGCGCGATGTTGCCCAGAACTATATTAGCGGTCTGCTCTCATTCCTGCTGGTGTCAATAGCTATCCTGCCGACAGTAATTCTCGCTCTTGTTTGCATATATGTCTTCAAAACTTCCTACTATACTGCCGCAATTGTCACATCCATCAGCAATCTCGCTTTGGGAGCAGCTGGTGTCACGATCTCAGGACTGATCTTCCGCAGATTCGACCCTACATCCAACTGATTGCTCAAAAAAAGATAACCCCCGGTCCTGGGAGGGCCGGAGGCTGAGAAAAGAGGGTGGGAAGGTTTGCTATTTTATATACGATGCCTGTGCTCCGTTTGTTCCTTAATTTCGACAAAAAGTGTGAAGCAATATTATACAAAAAAATTACCCCGGTCCTGGGAGGACCGGGGTGAGAAAAGAGGGTGGGAAGGTTTGCTATTTTATATACGATATCAATGCTGCATTTGTTCCGTTGCAAAACAGTAATTTGTTGAATCGTCGTCCTAAATAATGGTTGACTTTTCCGGTTTGCTGTGATACTTTACACCCGTATTTGCGAAGCGGTAATGACGCAGTCGTGACGGAAAGCCGTGGTCACGCCCAAAGGAGAGAATATTGTGTCAGCCGAGCTTTGTAGTATAATATGCGCGCTTGAGTTCATGTTGTTCTTTGCCACCGCAGCGTGCTTGACTTCGTTCCTAACAGCCTCAACAATTTCTTCTTCCGAACCCTTGGTTTCCCACTCCATGTTCACAGCTGCTTATCGGAGAGTGCTCAATGAATAGAAAGCGTGTAGCAACTAATGCTTCGGACAAGTTGGTAGTGAATGCAAATGATGGTGTTTCATTTGAAGGTGAGATTGAAAGCCTGACGCCTATTTCCAATGCTAAAAATAGACGGTTTCACTCGGAAATAGAGAAGATGTTCGTCGAGCTTTCCGAACAGCAGAAATCACTGCGCTGCCTGCTAGAAAATCTGCCTGCAGGCGTCATTCTGGTTGATTCGGAGTTCAGAATTCTCGGCGGCAACAGGACATATTTTAGGTTTTACAGCGAAAAGGCCTTGCCTTTGGGTGAAAGACTCGATAAAGCGCTGCCGAATGCAGAAGAATCGGGCTTAATGAGACTGCTACGCCATGCCCGCGAAAATAGCAAATCTATACGAGTCCGAAATTTTCGATATGATGGATTTGCAAAAGGCCCCCGATACTGGAGTGGGAGCATAGTTCATCTGAAGATACCTTCCGAAAACGGTCCCATAAACGCTATGGCAGTACTCGCCCTGGATGTCAGCGAAGATGTCAATGCTCGCAACAGACTAAAGGAACTTGCCGAGTTGGCCGAAAAGAGAGCCGGCGAGATTGAGATGGAAAGGTCTCGACTTATTACGCTGCTTGAGGCAGTCCCTGTTCCTTTGCTCGTTTATGATGCTGATCTAAACGTAGAGCTTTATAACTCGGCGGCAAAACAATTGTACGAATATGATGCGTTCAGCCCGAAATGCACCTGCAGCTTATTTGATGGTAGTGGCAATCGTATAAAACCCAACAACTATCCATTAGTGCGTTCACTCAGGGGAGAAACTTGCAGTGATGAAATTATTCACTGGAGGAGTCCCGAAAGTGGCGTAAGCACTTTTCTGGTAAACAGCGTTCCTCTTCGTGATAGTGATGATAGCATTACCGGTGTTGTGGTTGCGGCTACGGATATAACCGAGCAGGAGTTGGCACGAAAGCGGCTTCAAGAAATTTATCAGAGGGAGCATTACATAGCCGACAAACTGCAGAGGAGTTTCGTGCCCTATGAACTGCCCGAAATAAGTGGTTTTGAAATTGCCCAGCACTATTTACCTGCCTTGGATGAAGAACTTGTGGGAGGAGACTTTTATGACGTCTTCACTTTGGGTGAAGGGCAGTATGGAGTCGTAATGGCGGATGTATCGGGAAAGGGACTCAAAGCGGCCGTGTACACAGCCATGACCAAATACATGCTCAGAGCCTATGCCCTCCGGGAGAGCAAGCCTGCTGGTGTCCTGATGAGACTCAACGCCGCTCTGGCATCCTGCACGCCTCCAGAGGTTTTTGTTACGCTGACATATGCAGTGGTTGATGAAAAGATACATAGGCTCACATATGCGAACGCCGGCCATGAACAACCGATCTTTTATAGCCATATTGCCGGGTTTGCGACAACACTTGATGTTACCGGGCCTGCACTCGGCCTGCTTGGCGAAGCGAATTATCTTGAACATGAGATCAGTCTTTCGGCTGGAGATATAGTGCTTTTTTATACAGATGGAGTAACCGATGCCGGACATGGCTGCGACAGGCTCGGGCATGAAGCCGTTTTGGCCATTATCGAAGATCATGCGAATGAATCGGTTCGGGATATATGCGATCATATACTTGAGCGTGCGGCTAAATTGTCAGGTGGCAAGCTAAGTGACGACGCTGCAATGCTGTTAATTAAGACAAAAGGCAAGGAAAAAATTTGATGGCAAGTGCAATACCGGATCTTAAAGTTGATGTAAGTAAAGAAAACCCGCCTGTCGTAAAGCTTACAGGTCAGGTTGGCTTTCACAACAGAGAACATATGTCCGAAGCGTTTGAACGGTGCTTGTCGGCGGGTCATCGACTTGTTAAGGCTGACCTGGGTGAGGTACACTACATAGATACCAGCGGCATCTCCGCGCTCATTCGGTGCGCGCACAAGGCTATGGACAATGGGGCTGCAATTGAACTAATAGGAGCTAGCGAACAAGTAAGCAGGGTTCTGACTATGTGTGGAGCTGCAGTCTACTTTAACTCAGTAATCAATGATATGCCTGTGTGCGGCTGTGCAGAATCCATTGATGGCGACAGTGGATTCTGGCACATCAGCGACTTCAGTATTCCGGCATCACCGCAGACCGCTGCCATTGCTCGAAGCCGCGTGGAGCATGTTGTCGAATCCATGCCGTTTAGTCGCAGTGAAGCACAGGATATACTCATCGCTGTAGGAGAGGCGATTGCCAATGCCATCAGACATGGTTGTCTGTGCAATTCCGAGCTTAGGATATCAATAAAGTGTATAGCCGGACCGCATAGGCTTTCGATAGATATCACAGACCCCGGAGCAGGTTTTCTTCCTGATGCAGTTCCTGAGCATAAACCGGACTCACTGCTCGAAGGCGGCATGGGTATCTATATGATGCGCCTGCTGGTCGACGAGGTGACATTCAAGTTTGACGGCACCACAACCGTAAGGCTTGTCAAAAATGTGAGCACACCGGCACTGGCACGTTCCTAGCTCACATAATACGGGTCAAGCAATTTACGGTCAGTAAATTGCTCGTTTGTATGTGGTTTTACTGGTGTGAAAAACTACAGTGGTATACAAGCGACCAACCGTGATTTACTTAGTGACAGCACGGACAATTGACAAGTTCAGCTCATCTCCTGTATCCTTAAGAAAATATGTATGCGCCTGCGAGAAGGCGCATCTTTTTGTCTATGAAGCTGATTGTCAACAAGTCAAAGCTGTCGGGATCGGTAGAAATCCCGGGGTCCAAATCGCACACAATACGCGCTGCAGTAATCGCGTCTCTCGCCGAAGGTGAATCGATAATTCGTAAATCCCTTGTGGCGTCGGATACACTTGCAGCAGCAAGTGCCTGCCGACTATTGGGAGCACAAATCAATAAGCCCGATGACTGGATCGTGAATGGTGTCGGCTCCAAGCCCAGAGTGCCGGAGAATGTGATAGATGTGGGCAACTCAGGCACAACGCTTTATATTGCTTTGGGTATGGCGTCCCTTGTTGACGGAGTGAGTGTGTTTACCGGCGATGACCAGATCAGGCGAAGGCCTGCAGGTCCGATTATAGATGCGCTGAATGCTCTCGGAGCGAAAGTCGAGTCGACTCGCAGCAACGGCATGGCACCAATAATCGTGCGCGGTCCGTTGAACGGTGGAAAAGTCGTGCTCGACGGCAGCAAGACCTCGCAATATCTCACCAGCCTGCTGATAAGTTGTCCATTAGCCCAGAGTGATACGACAATTCGCGTTCAAAACCTGATCGAGAAGCCCTACGTAGAGATGACACTGCGCTGGATAAGAGAGCAGGGGATAACGGTTGAAAATCACGATTTCAAAGAGTTTGTTATTCCCGGCAGACAGTGCTATAAGCCATTTGATCGTGCGGTGCCTGCCGATTGGAGTTCGGCTGCGTTTTTTATGTGTGCTGCAGCCATTACAGGCTCGGAGGTAACTCTATTTGGGCTGGATGAGAATGACACGCAGGGCGATAAGGCTATTGTCGACATGCTGCGCCGCATGGGAGTGAAAATTGAGTGGAGAGTGGAAAGTGGGGAGCGAAGAGCTTTAGTGATTTCCGGCAGCGAGCTTCATGGTGCAACGCTTGATTTATCTGATACCCCCGATGCTCTGCCTGCGCTGGCTGTTACTGCATGCTTCGCAGAGGGCGAGACCAGGCTGGTCAATGTCCCACAGGCGCGGCTTAAGGAGACAGACCGCATTGCGGTTATGTGCGAAGAGCTGACCAAAATGGGCGCGGATATTGAGGAACTGCCCGATGGCCTTGTGATACGCGGATCAAAACTAAAGCCTGTTGTAGTGCACGGCCATTACGATCATCGTGTTATAATGGCTCTGGCGGTTGCAGGGCTTTGCCTTGATGGTGAAACCGATATTTATACCGCAGAGGCTCTGAGTGTTACTTTTCCGAACTTTGTGGAACTGATGAACGGCATAGGCGCCGATATTCGCAAAGCGGATTGAAATAATACTTTCGCATCAGGCCGCGGCCGACAGGCTGCGCAAGTGCTGCGAAAAAGGAGGAAATTGAGTGTTAGGCAATACTATCGGTAGATTATTCAGGGTCACCGCCTGCGGTGAATCCTATGGTGACGCATTGGTGGCCATTATAGACGGCTGCCCGGCGGGTCTGGATATTTCGGACGAATACGTTCAGAAAGAACTCGACGCCAGGCGTCCGGGCACATCTCCGCTGGACTCACCCAGAAAGGAGACCGACCAGGTTCACATATTCGCGGGTATGCGTGACGGGTTTACCACCGGTGCTCCAATGGGCTTGATTATCTATAATGTCGACCGGCATGATATTCATGTGAAGCAGTATTTTGATGTAAAGGATCTTGTCCGACCCGGTCATGCCGAGTATACGCATATGATCAAATATGGCAAGTATGCCGACTGGTGCGGCGCGGGCAGAGCCAGCGGACGCGAGACATGTATGCGTGTAGCTGCTGGGGCTGTTGCCAAGAAGATTCTTGAACAGCAGGGTATAAAGGTTCTTGGCTACACTAAAGAATGTATGGGTGTCAAAGCTCGTCCTCTCACGTTTGAGGATATAGAGAATAACTATCGTTCAAACCACATCAACTGCCCGGATGAGAAAGCCGCAAAGCAGATGATCGACCGCGTCCTTGAAATTAAAGAGGAAGGCGATACTGCGGGCGGAGTAGTCGAGGTGATTGCACGTGGTGTGCCTGCCGGTCTTGGCGAGCCTGTCTTCGATAAGCTCAACGCCACAATAGCCCATGGTTTGATGAGTATAGGTGCAGTGAGGGGTGTCGAGTTCGGTGCAGGTTTTGCAGTGTCGAACATGAAAGGCTCCGAGTCTAACGACATCCCATATGTCGGTGACGACGGCAAGGTCCACTTCCGCACAAACAAGGCCGGAGGCATCGAGGGCGGCATTTCAAATGGCGAGGATATTGTCGTCCGTGTTGCAGTAAAGCCTACAGCCACGCTCTCTATCGATCAGGACACGGTAAACATGGCCAAGATGGAAAATACAAAACTGGAGGCCATCACACGCAGAGACCCGACGATTACAGCCAGGCTGGTTGCTGTCGCCGAGGCAATGGTGCGAATTATCCTGCTCGATCATCTGATGATGTGGCGCGGCTACGACGCTTTGCAGACATTCGAGCATCCATGGTCATAATGCAGGTATAGGCAGTAATAAAACAATGAGTCCGCCTCAAATGTGTGTTGAGGCGGACTCTTTTATAATGTCGCTTGAGGTAGCCCGCATTATTCACGAGGAGCGTGAATAATGCTCTCGGAGCCCTGATTATGCGAGAAGCGCATAATCAGGGCTGTATATCATCGACCGGCAAGTTTTGTCCCGAGCGCAGATAGTGCTTCGTTGATATCATCATGCAGAGATATGCCTGGCAGCGTATGAAGGCGGGTAAGAGTTACGATCCTGCGGACATTTTTATCGGTTATGACAAGCGCCAGCCTGCCGCCGGATGGGCACACACGCCGGTATGCGAAGACCAACGCCGATATGCCGGCGCTGTCTATATAACTCACGCCGTTCATGTCGATTACAAAACCGTTTGGGCTCGCCATCGCGGCACTTTCGACAGCACTCCTGAGCTTATCGACATTTGGCAGTTCAACCTCGCCGCTTACGCGAACGATGACCTGCGTATCCTCGACGATTTCGACGCTCATTGTTTGGGCACGGTCGGCATACATACTTCCATCCTACCAACGACATCAGCAAATGAAACGCTTAATCATAAAAATTGGGTGAGCAATATTACCCACCCAATTACTGTGCCGCACAACACCGGATGCTTCAGATGCTAGCCCGCATTATTCACGAGGAACGTGAATAATGCTCTCAGAGACCCGGATTATGCGATAAGCGCATAATCCGGGCTAAGTCTTTGCCTCAGCTTAATACTGCACAGTGTCCCAATCTCTTTTTTAGTTCCTGTTGTTCTTCTATAAACTCTTCCGGCAGATCGTATCCGAACTGATCGAAGAACTTTTGCATACCGCCGAGTTCTTCAACCCAAGCGTCACAATCAACCTCAAGGAGTCTGTCCATAACCTCACGGGAAATGTCCAGCCCATCAAGGTTCAGCGCATCCACAGTCGGAACGTACCCAATAGGTGTTTCCTTTGCATCAGCCTCTCCTTTGCAGCGTTTGATGATCCACTCGATTGCCCGCAGATTCTCGCCAAAGCCGGGCCAGAGAAATTCTCCGTTTTCATCTTTCTTATACCAGTTGACATGGAATATCTTGGGCGGGCACGAAATCTTTTGACCCATATCAAGCCAATGCCTGAAATACCTGGCCATGTTGTATCCGCAAAACGGCAGCATAGCCATCGGATCGCGACGAACAACGCCCACTGTCCCGGTTGCGGCGGCTGTCGTTTCGCTTGCCATTGTCGCGCCGACAAATGTCCCGTGCTGCCAGTTGAACGATTCATATACCAACGGAGCCAATTTGGCGCGCCTGCCGCCAAAGAGAATTGCAGAGAGCGGCACTCCCTGCGGATTTTCCCATTCCGGCGATATAACCGGACACTGCGATGCCGGAGCCGTAAATCGAGAGTTTGGATGCGCGCCCTTGCCGTCGCTTGCAGGCGTCCAAGGCTGACCTCGCCAATCGATACCCTCTTCAGGCGGGTCATCATCCATTCCTTCCCACCATACTGTGTCCTCAGGCGTAAGCAAAACGTTTGTAAATATTGAATTTCTTCTCGCAGTGAGCATAGCGTTCGGATTTGTCTTCATATTTGTTCCCGGTGCCACTCCGAAGAAGCCGGCTTCAGGGTTGACCGCCCATAGGCGTCCGTCTTGACCGACCCTGATCCATGCGATGTCGTCGCCCACCGTCCAAACTTTGTATCCGGGCATGCTCTCCGGCGGGATAAGCATAGCGAGATTTGTCTTGCCGCATGCGCTCGGGAATGCTGCAGCTATATAGTTGACTTCGCCATCCGGGTTTTCGATGCCCACGATAAGCATATGCTCAGCCATCCAGCCTTCATGCAGACCGAGATAGCTTGCGATCCGCAGCGATAGGCACTTTTTGCCGAGGAGTACGTTTCCGCCGTAGCCCGAACCATAACTCCATATGGTGTTGTCCTCCGGGAAGTGGAGTATATAACGTCGGTTTATATCAAGCTCACCCTTGGAGTGCAGGCATTTTGTGAACTCCTCATTTTCGCCCAGATCATCAATAGCGACCTGGCCCATGCGTGTCATGATTCGCATATTGAGCACAACGTAAATGCTGTCGGTCAACTCGATGCCGATCTTGCGAAACGGTGAACCGGCGGTTCCCATAATAAACGGGACGACATACATTGTGCGGCCTTTCATCGAGCCGTCAAACATCTCCCCGACCTTGGAGTAAGCCTCCTTCGGATCCATCCAGTTATTTGTCGGACCTGCATCTTCTTCTTTGCGCGAACAGATGAATGTAAGATGCTCCGTACGTGCGACATCATTCTCGGCTGTGCGATGCAGCACGCATCCAGGCAGCACTTTCTCGTTGAGCTTATAAAGTTCGCCTGTGGCGCATGCTTCCTGTGTTAAGCGTTGCTTTTCTTCTTCAGAGCCGTCGGTCCAGACGACTTTGTCCGGCTTGCATAAAGCAGCCATCTCTTCGACCCATTTCGCAGCCTCTTTGTTGCGGATCATGACTATTACCCTTCCCGCGGCAAATGCAAAAAAAACCGAATGACCACCCAATGCGGGTATCATTCGGCCTCTCTCTCCACAGATTTGGGCATAGAATCGAAGGTATGGTGATGTCCATACTTTCGCCATAAACCCATGGAGGTCAATGTCTGACCAGACTTAATTATTGTCCAGAGAGCCCGTAATCGCCGCGCCAGGCAACCCGTAGGTCGCCACTTTAGTGATTTTGGACTTTGTATGTATTGTATGCTTATCAAGCAGTAAAGTCAATAGTCAAGTTCATCAATAAAGAATTGGCACGGATTGTGCACATTATACATTTGAATGGCGACAACACGTAACAGGAGCAATATTGATGAATAAAAGAATAATTGGATTGTTTTTTGCCGCAGCACTTCTGTTCGCAATTTGCGGCTTGGCGTCGGCATCACAATATGCCCTCGCGGTAAGCTCATCAAAGCTGTATCAGGTGGAAGTAAGCGGCTCAAATATGACATATAGACAGATAAAAGACCTCGGAGAGAGCAGTTGGGCTCGCTCGATTTCAACTTACGGTGACAAAGTGCTGGTGACCGAAGTGACCAGCAGCGGTAGCAAACTGCGTGCGTTTAGGCTGTCCAGCGGTGGTATCACAGAGACGGCATCAATATCACTGAGCGGGATAACATATGCAAATTCGGTCGCGTCAACCTCAAGTGGAGGTATATATGTGACCGATGGGTCCAGCACAAGCTCGTCATATGCATACATGTCTTCTCTGTCCGATTCAGCGCATGTTAGCACAATCGGCACAGGTTATGCGCCTCTTGTGGATGTTGCAACCTCGGATAATAACGCGGTCATCATCAGCAAGCATAAGGATACGGTAACGGATGAGAGCCATATTTCTAAAGTTATTGACGGAGATCTCAAAAACACCAAGTCGCTGGAAAACGGGTCCTATCCAAGATATCCGGTAGCAGTTACGGCAAAGAGTGATTATGCGTATGTTGTCAGCGAAGTATATAACAGTACGAGCACTAACTGTGCCGCTTTGAGCGTATACAATATCTCTGGCAATACTGTTGATCCACCGACCCAACTGAATGCAGGATTCGTTCCAACAGACATCATCACCTACACTAACACTGCGGATTCCGTCGATTACCTGGCAATGATAGGACGGACGACTTCTGGAACGCTGCAGGCTTGGAAGGCGACAATCTCTGGCGGCACTATCGGGACTTGGACCACCAAGAATCTTGGCACAGACGGCGGACTCAACTTCCAGTGTGCTGCCTCAGCCGACGGCAGTCTGCTTTGGTATTCCAGCCCGACAGGACAATATGTTGGCGCCACTTCGTGGAGCGGTAGTGTAACTACGGATCTGGGCGACGGCATCACAGGACTCGTGGCATTCACGGGTGGAATGGACCCCGTCGTTCCCGAACCGTCGAGCCTGCTTGCTCTGGCGAGCTTTGGACTGGGCGCATTTGGGTTCTATAGAAAGAGAAAAAGCAGCTAAGGTAATATCTGCAGTTCTCGACGCAAATGCTCAAGAAACTGTTTTGCGAATGGCCGGCCTTCGTCAGCCATTCGCTTGCCTGCCGGTGTTTTGAACTTTACTTTATGCAAATTGCCAGTGTAGATGTCAATGGTCTGTTCATAGCTCTGTGCTCTGGCCCCGCCGACAGTGAACGCTTTAGCTATGCCCAGCGCTCCAATGACTTCAATGTAGTTGGCGTCATGGACTATGTCTTCTTCTGGAGACTGCGGCGAATGAAGGTGACGCTCCAACGCCGTTAGCCCGTTCTCAACATCAGCATCCGACCAGCCGAGACCTTGCAGAAAGGCAATTGTTTCGGCGCGAAATGAGCTGTCATCTCGAATCTTAGGCCACAACCCATGAAATGCCGCAAGAAAGCATAACCGGTCAGTATTTAGTGGACCGGATAACCCATCGCATAAGGCATTCAGCCGGGAGACTATTCGCTCAATATGGCTATAGTTATGTCCAACATCGCGCTCTACATAATGTGGGCAGACGAAATCCAGGTAGAGCTTTATTCTATCAAGAATGTCCATTTTCATCCTCCACGAGTCGCATTGCCATAAAACAGGTCGTAAACGGCAGGTGATCAAAGTCTCTTTTACTAACCTCTGCAAAGCCGAAGCGCTTATACCAATCTTTGAGGATGGTATGCTTGTCTATCATCCCCAATCCAAGCCTATCAATGTTTCTTGACCTGACTTTCTCAATGACAAACCTTACCAGCATTTCCCCAAATCCATGATGCCGGTACTCCGGCAAAACCGCCAGCTTTCCAAGGTAATATTTTTCTTTATACGTTTCTATAGAGACTGTCCCAACCTGACGCGAATCTACAAACAGTCCGTAAAGCTCCATTCCGGATTCGATCATCTCATCTAGGCGTTCTCTAGTCATAAACGATGGGTGGGTGGGGCAGTTTTCTTTTGTAATATCAAATTCTTGTTCAAGGGTGGCAAAGCTCTCACAAATTATCCGCACACTCTCATTAAGCTGGGCTTTGGTTACCCACTTGATCTCTACATTATCCATAGAATATTGGCCTCCTGCTTAATAGGACAGGCATCGGCAAAGGACGGGATGGCATTTTTTGTGTTTTGACCCGAACAGAATCCGCAAGCTCTTCCAGGCCGAGTATCTTTTGACCGCCGCCGCTGCGTTCTCTAACTGTAAGTATTCCTGACGCCTGCTCTTTTTCACCCAAAACCACCGTGTAAGGGACCCAATCCTGCTCACTGCGTCTTATCTTCTTACCGACTGTCTCACTGTGGTCGTCTATATCCACCCGTATGCACGCTGATGATAGGGTATCGCAAATCTTTTGTGACAGTTCCAGATAGTCATCCGAGACCGGGATAAGCCTGACCTGTGTCGGCGACAGCCACATCGGGAATGCGGGTTTGATTCCCGATTCCGAGTCGATAGCGATGTTTTCGAGGATCGCGCACAGTGTCCGCTCTATGCTGCCGAAGCTCGATGCATGAATAATCACAGGGCACGGGCGCTTTTGACCGTCCTCATCAATAAAGCCTATATCGAACCTCTTTCCATCCTTCACGTCCCACTGCACGGTACTCACCTGGACATTGGACTTATCCTGCGTAATACTCTGGAACTCGTTTTTGATTGCGTAATAATGGCTCATTTGAGGCATCAGCTTAAAAAAAGCGGGCACATTCATTTGCACTCCAAGACCGACTAGCCAGTCTTGATTTTCCTCAAAAAAGTCAATTGTCCCTTCCCATCCGAGGACCCATCGGCCCTGCGCTATGATATGGTTCATCAAATCTGCAAATCGCAGACAGAGGTTCTCAAATTCGGTTTTTGCTTGTTCTGCCGAAGCGCATGCGGCATGCATATCAGTCATCATAAAATTGCGTACGCGCTTGAGGCCGCTTACTTCACCCTCCTGCTCGTTGCGAAAGCATGTGGCCTCTTCGTAGACCTTTAGCGGCGTTTGTTTGTAAGTAAACCGCACGCCCTGCATGAATGGAAAAGCCAACGGATCTGATGCGTAGCGAAGATAGCCGATGCCTCTGCCGCCATCCACTCTATAGTCCCGTTCGTGAAACTCCCCCATCAGCTCACCGACTATGTTCGAATCGCCTCGAATAACAAGCGGGTTTTTCATCTCAAATGCCCCCCAGTCGCGAGCAAGATCGGCTGCATAGTCCAGGATCAATCGCTGCATCAGAAGCCCATTTGGGTACCATTTATAGTGACCTTTCTCTGATACATCGCAGTAGTCCACAAGCTCGTGGCGGCGCATATATTCGATATGTTTTGGAACGCCCTCGGTCTGGGTCTTGTGACCAAGCTCATTTGAAACGAACTGTCTCAGCAATCCATAAACAGGTTCGTGACGGCGAAGCGCCGGGCATTTAGCATAACTATCGGCAGTAACCTCATATTGATTACCTCTGAGGTCAGCAATAACAAACCGTGTGAATTCGCTGGGTTTACGTTTATTTTCCATTCATCCGTCCGCCTTTATCTGCATATTGGTTGACTAAAAAGGCCGCTTCCCTGAAAGAAGCGGCCTTTGAACTTCTGATTATAAGAAATGGGTTATGTATGCCGCTGCTCAGGGGGACGTGCAATACTATTAGTGTGCATGGTAGTGCACACAAAATTAGCGGTGTTATTAGTCAGCGCCATGTTCATTTCACGTCCTCCTTTCACTAGCATACTTAAGGTGAGTATATCAGCGAAAATGAGCAATGTCAAATTTTGCACACTGAAAATTTGACAATCCCCAGGCTAACTGTTAAAATCACGATGGTTGGCCATAATAGGAATATAATGATGCCATTTGATATGACAAAACCGTATACCGGCCTTAAGACAAGCGCAAAGGTTCGCAGACTGCGTGCTCGTCGTACGTACTTGCCGCGGCCGGAGGGGATGCGTCCACTTTAAGATATATCATGCCTTAGATATCGTCAGGCCGCGGGTTATAGTATCCGCGGCCTTTTTGTGTTGTTGACTCAGAGGTGGCGGACAGATACCATGTTGAGTGAGAATTAAGTATCCCTTCAGGTATCTTACCTGGAGGGCGAGAACACAATGGAGTGAGACCATGAACTATACAAGCGAGCAGGCTAATATACTTGTCCAGGCGCTGCCGTATATACAGCACTATGCCGGAAAGATAATAGTCATCAAATACGGCGGCAACGCCATGATCGACGATGATCTGAAGGTCGGCGTGTGCAAGGATGTCGTGCTTATGCATTATGTAGGTATGAAACCGATCCTTGTTCATGGAGGCGGACCTGAGATCAGCGCAGTTATGCAGAAGCTGGGCAAGGAACCCGAATTCGTCGGCGGCAGGCGGGTAACTGACGCCGAGACCATGGAGATAGTCGAAATGGTTCTTGCCGGCAAGACGAACAAGGGCATCGTCTCGATTATTAACAATCTTGGCGGGCGGTCAGTTGGCCTTTCAGGCAAGGATGCAAATCTAATTGTCGCCCAAAAGGCGGACAGTGACGTTGATCTGGGCTTTGTCGGTCAGGTAGCCAAGGTCAATCCGATGATCCTGAACGATCTGCTGGAGCATAACTATATACCTGTAATATCTTCTGTTGCGATCGGTCCGAACGGCGAGAGTTTTAATGTTAATGCCGATCATATCGCGGGTGAGATTGCCGCTGAGGTAGGTGCGACCAAGCTCATGATGATGACCGACGTGCCGGGTATATACTCAGACTTTAGCGATAAGTCAACCTTTATATCCGAACTAAAGGTGGCGGACGCGAAGCAGATGATAAAGACCAAACAGATAGACAAGGGCATGATCCCAAAGGTGGAGGCTTGTATGACGGCGCTTGCGGGCGCCGTCGAGCGTACGCACATCATAGACGGCACCATGCCTCACTCTCTGTTGATGGAGATATTTACGGATACAGGCATCGGGACGATGATTGTGCCTTGATTCAGTGGAAAGTTGAGAGTGGAGAGCTGAGAGTCCAGACCGGCTGCTAACAGTTAACGTTCTATCACTTAGTGAGACTAATAATCGAGTCATTCCGAGCAGATGCGAGGAATCTGCTTTATAAATGAAAGAGGGCACTTTATGCTAACGAAACAATCAGAGACAAACAGCGCCGATGTAATGGCGCTGTACGATCAATACGTAATGAAAACCTACGGCAAGCAGCCGGTAGTGCTCGTTAAGGGTGAGGGATGCTTTGCTTATGACATCGATGGCAAGGAGTATCTGGACCTTGTGGCAGGGATTGCAGTAAATGGGTTGGGGCACTGCCCGCCCAAAGTAGTCGAGGCTATCCGCGAGCAGGCCGGAACTCTTATGCACACCAGCAATCTCTATTACGTGCCCGGCCAGGCAAAACTAGCCAAGATTCTGTGTGAGATTTCGGGGATGAGTAAGGCTTTCTTCTGCAACTCGGGAGCTGAAGCCAATGAAGCAGCAATGAAACTAGCCAAGAAAGCGGCCAAGATATCAGGGCACCCTGAAAAGTGCGAGATAGTGACGGCATTAAAGTCATTTCATGGCCGGACCCTGGCGGCTATTACTGCCACCGGCCAGCCGAAGTATCAGAAGTCGTTTACTCCGCTGGTTCCGGGCTTCAAATATATACCTTATAATGATATCGAAGCTCTCAAGGACGCAGTGGACGAGAAGACCTGCGCCATTATGATGGAGCCTGTGCAGGGTGAGAGCGGGGTGCATCCGGCCAGTGCCGAGTTCTTGCAGGCAGCACGCGACCTGTGCGACAAGTTCGGCGCAACGCTCATCTTCGACGAGGTCCAGACAGGCTTGGGCAGAACGGGTAAGATGTTTGGGTTCCAGAACTTTGGGGTTGTCCCGGATGTTATGACCCTCGCCAAGACTATAGCGGCGGGTTTCCCGATGGGGGCATGTCTAGCGCGTGATAAATGGGCGGATGTCTTTGAGCCGGGCGACCATGCGGCTACATTCGGCGGCAACCCACTAGCATGCGCGGCGGCGATAGCGGCAGTTACTGAGATAAAAGATGGCGGCTGGGTCGAAAACGCGGCTAAGGTTGGGCAGTATTTCCGCGAGCAACTAGCTATACTGCCTGGAGTAAAAGAAGTCCGCGGACTGGGTCTGATGGTTGCAGCAGAGTTTGATAAGCCCATAGCCAAAGATTTGGTATCAAAGGCGCTGGAGGCCGGTCTAATAATCAACGCGACGAGTGAGAATACGCTGCGGTTCGTCCCGCCACTTATCCTGACTAACGAGTTAGTCGACCGTGCGATAAGTATTATTGCGAAGATACTGAGTGATAATTAGTGGTTATCGACTTTACCATACGGAAGTTTCGATTCGGTAGAACCGAAACAATTTATCAACTGACTGATGGATAGCGAGGTCTGGACTTTCCACTCTCCGCTTTCCACTTTCAGCTATTTTTCGAGGGAGATTATCAAATGTGGCAACGATTTACTGACCACGCTAAGAGGGTTATATTTTTCGCTCAAGAAGAAGCGGGCAAGATGGGTGACAACAATGTCTCCATCGAGCACATTCTGCTGGGTTTGACAAGAGACCGAGGATGCGGTGCAGCGCTGGTGTTGACCTCGCTGGGAGTCGACTTAAAGGAGCTGCGAGCCGAACTTGAGGCCAATATGGCCAGGGGCTCGGGCAATCTGGGCGGCGACATGCAGCTTACTCCGCGTGCCAAGCGGGCAATAGATTTCGCATATGAAGAGGGCAATGAGATGCAGGCCGACAGGCTCTGTTCGGAGCATCTGCTGCTTGGCGTTATCCGGCAGCCGGAGGGTCTGGCTGCACGAACACTGGCCAAGTTCGGTGTCAAGTTGGAACCGGCCAGGCAGGCGGTAATTGAGCAGCGCAGCGGCAAGCTGTTAGAAGGAGTGGCTTTCACCAGCGAGAAGAAACCGGAAGCAGCGGTCGAACTGCGGGGCAAGAGCCTGCTCAGCATCTCTCAGCTCAACCGCGCCGAGATAGACACTATCTTTAATATGACCAAGAAGCTGAAGGAGGGGATCATCCCGCCGTCCAGACAGCGCAGGATTTTTGAAGGCAAGACTCTTGCTATGATTTTTGAGAAACCCAGCCTGCGGACTCGGGTCTCTTTCGAGACCGGAATATTCCAGCTCGGGGGGCATGGCATATACCTTGGGCCCAACGATATCGGTCTGGGTAAGCGCGAGAGCATAGGCGATGTGGCGCAGACAATCGGGCGGATGTGCGACATCATCATGGCTCGTGTCTTTGAGCATGAAAAGGTGACCGGGCTTGCTGAGTATGCGGGGATCCCGGTGATAAATGCCTTGTCCGACCTCGAGCACCCATGCCAAGCTCTGGCCGATTTCTATACGATTCTCGAGCACAAAGGCAAGTTCGAAGGACTCAAACTGGCATTTATAGGCGACGGAAACAACGTAGCTCACTCGCTTATGCTGCTGGCCGCCAAGGTAGGCATGAACTTTGCCATCGGCTGCCCCAAGGGTTATGAGCCGGATGAGAATGTGACAGCCAAGGCGAAGGAGTTTGCTAAAGAGACCGGCGCCAAGATTGAGATATTCAACGATGCTGTTGAAGCCGTTAAGGATGCAGATGTGGTCTATACAGACGTATGGGCGAGTATGGGCCAGGAAGCCGAGGCTGCGGAGAGAGCAAAAACTTTCGCGCCTTTCCAGGTAAATGCCGGTTTGATGAAGCATGCAAAACCCGATGCGATCTTCGAGCACTGCCTGCCCGCTCACCGCAACTCTGAGGTCACTGACGAGGTGATCGACAGCAAGCAGAGTGTAGTTTTTGACGAGGCTGAAAACAGGCTGCATGCGCAGAAGGCCGTGATGGTGCTGTTAGCTGGCTAAGAGTGGAGTGTGGAGAGTTAAGAGTAGAGAACTGTGAGTAAGAGGTTAGCCATGTTTCGGTTCGAGAAGCTGGACATTTGGAAGAAAAGCATCGAGTTTGCTAATTTGATATATAAGTCAACAGAGACTTTTCCGATGAAAGAGCAGTTTGGTCTTACTTCACAAATGAGGCGTGCGGCAGTGTCGATAAGCGCCAATATTGCGGAGGGTAGTTCCAGAGTATCCAACAAAGACTTCTCGCGGTTTATCGAAATAGCTTACGGTTCTTTGTGTGAAACTCTTTCACACTTGCATATTGCAACAGCGCAAAGCTTGATTGATGTAAATTGCCTTGAACGAATCGTTTCAGAAGCTGATGAGCTTGCAAGAATGCTAAGCTCTTTTAGGAACAGCCTTGGAAAGTGGAAAACGGACCAAGTGGCGAGCGAGTAGCTCTCCACTCTCCACCCTCCACTCTCCACCAAAAATGGAGGAAAATCATGCCAAAAACAGTCGTCCTAGTCTACTCAGGTGGGCTGGATACATCAGTGTGCATCCCGATGATGCGCGAGGACTATGGGTTCGACCATATCGTTACCGTTACTGTCGATGTGGGTCTGCCCGCAGCGGAGATCAAACAGGCTGAAGAGAAGGCCAAGATGCTCGGCACCGAGCACTACACAATCGACGCCCGGCAGGAGTTTGTAGACGAGTATATTTTTCCTGCGATCAAAGCCAACGGCGATTATCAGGGCTACCCGATCAGCACATCTATTGCAAGGCCGCTAATAGGCCTCAAGGCAGTCGAGATTGCTCAGAAAGTCAAAGGTGATGCCTTCTGCCATGGCTGCACCGGCAAGGGCAATGACCAGTTCAGGATCGAGTTCGTAATGCGCGCTCTGATGCCTGATATGCCGATCATCGCTCCTATGCGCGAGCACACCATGACCCGCACCTGGGAGATCGAATATGCCGAAAAGAAGGGCATCCCGATCGGCCAGAGCAAAGACAAGATATGGTCCATAGATGAGAATTTGTGGGGACGGTCGATAGAGGGCGGTCATCTGGAGGAGCCGGATTACGCTCCGCCGGAAGAAATCTTCCACTGGACAAAGAACCCTGTGGATGCGCCTAACACGCCGACTGAGATCACCATCACGTTCGATAATGGCGTGCCGGTTGCTTTGAACGGCCAGAAGATGAACTCACTCGATCTGGTCCTTAAGGTGCACGAGCTTGCTGGGGCCAATGGTGTAGGCAGGGTCGATATAATGGAAGATAGGATCATCGGCCTCAAGGTCCGCGAGAACTATGAGTGCCCAGCGGCAAAAGTCCTGATTCCGGCTCATAAGGCTCTGGAAGATTTGGTCTGCACAGCCGAAGAGAGAGCTTTCAAGGTGTCGGTCGATCAGCAGTGGGGCAAGCTCGCCTATGAGGGTCTGTGGTATGACCCGTTCAAGGACGACCTGGAAGCGTTTATCAATAAGATTCAGCCCAGAGTCACCGGCGATGTCATCTTGCGCCTCTTTAAGGGAAGCTGTACGGTCATCGGACGCAGGAGCAAGTATGCTCTCTATAACGAAGACCTGGCGTCATTCGATTCCAAGACCTTTGACCAGAGCGAGGCAGTCGGGATCGTGAAGACCCACGGCATGCAGGCGAGAATGTATCGCACGGTGAAGGATAGTTAAGAGTATGAGAGTGGAGAGTTCGTAATGTGCTCCACTCTTCGTTGATGGTATAATGCGGCATATAATACCCTTGAGGTAAATCGCATGATTAGCAGCGACACAATCGAAACGGCGGCACGCAGACTTGCCGAGAGCTTTAATCCGGAGAAGATAATACTCTTCGGCTCGCAGGCGCGCGGCACTGCTGACGAGCACAGTGATATCGACTTTCTGGTGGTTTGTTCATTTTCAGGCAAAAGACGCAGTGTGATGGTTGAGATGGACAGAGCACTTCGTGGGCTTGGCATCGCCCGAGACATAATAGTGCTTACCCCTGAGGAGTACGAGCGAGATCGTCTGATAGCGGGAACCGTAGCGCGACCCGCGTCGATTGAAGGCAGGGTGTTATATGAGCGAACTTAATCCCGATATCATCGAGAAAGTCAGGCAGTGGGCAGATTATGCCGATGAGGATCTGCGGCTTGCCGTTCATGCTTTGCAGATAGAAAACGACTGTCCGTGTCGTCTGATCGCTTATCATGCTCAGCAGTGTGTCGAGAAATATCTTAAGGCATTCCTTGTAATGTGTGGGGTTGATTTTCCATATACACATAACATTGGGCGTCTAGTCGAATTATTGGCAGAGCAGGGTGGACCATCTGCAGAAATCGAGTCTGCAGATGAACTTACTCCATATGCGATAACGACTCGGTATCCTGGTGAGGACGAGGAAGTAGCAAAAGATGAGGCAATTAACGCTGTAGAAATTGCCAAACGGGTGCGTGAGGTAATTCGCAGAGATTTACCGGTGCCATAATAAATAGCTACGTACAAAAGGTGGGGGGCACATTGATCGGGTAAAGTATTCCCGGTCGGAAAGTTGGATTTAGAAATGTCAGTAGAAGAACCTTATCCATCTCTCGAAGAGCTGATGGGCCTCATTGGTGAGGCGGGGCGTCGGTTGGCCGACATCCAGGCAAGCGAAGGAGCTGCGGGAAATATATCAGTGTTTGTGGGCTGGGATGTCGATCCCGGCAAGTTTTTCACAAACGTTAAGGACTATGAGCTGCCCGGAACTTTGCCGGAACTTGCAGGAGGGTCACTAATCGCCACCGGCTCAGGCCGACGGCTGCGTGAAGTGGCTAATGACCCTACAGCAAACCTGGGATTGGTTAAGGTGGCAAAGGATGGCAAGAGTGCAAAGCTCTACACGTCCACTGACTGCCTGTTTGCCCGCCTGACGAGTGAGTTCAACTCGCATCTGGCGGTTCACACAGACCAGATCAGGGTTAAGAAGACGAACTTCCATGCGTTAATCCATGCTCAGCCGTTGCACTTAACATATCTGAGCCATATCTCACGCTATCAGGACGAGAGATATCTCAACCGACACATACTGCGCTGGGAGCCTGAAGGAATAGTGCAGCTTCCCGATGGAATAGGCTATATTCCGTTCAAGGTTCCCGGTTCGGATGAACTGAAGAAGGCGAATGTCGAGATGCTTCGCACACACAGCATCGTCATGTGGGCTAAGCATGGCGTTATGTCCCGATCGGATACTTCAGTCAAGCGTGCATGCGACCTGGTCGAGTATGTCGAAACGGGAGCGCACTATGAGTATATGAACCTGACAAACCACGGTCTTGCCGACGGTCTCTCCGATGAGGAGATACTGAGCGTGTGCAAGTCTCTGGGTATTGAGCAGAAGGTGTTCTGATAGATAATACGGGATGGCGGTTGGTAAACCGCCATCCAAAATATGGAGACTCTTGTATGGTTGGCAAAGAGAAAACGAAATACGGCAGTTTAGGTGCAAGCATCGTTATTATCGTTTTACTATTCCTATTTGTGTGGCCTGGGCCGTTTCGCTACATATACGTACTAAGGAGCCAACCAATCAAGATTGACAGGATATCCAATCGTGTATATGTACTCGGCAAATTAGGATGGAAGCAGATCGCCGTTAATAAAACAGAGGTGCTGAGCGCAAATAACTTGCGTAAGCTCAAGTTGTCTTGCGGAGAGATCAGCCCTGTAACTAACACCTGTTCCTGCATCCTCTTCAACGGTACTGACATAGTAGTTTCTGAGATCACAATCCATCTAGCTAAAACGGACAGAATATTTAAGCTCAAGCCTCAAACAGGTATTGATTCATTATGCTCTGGACATATGTCCGCGGTTGTTGACCAAGACTTTTCCGAGCAATGGTGGGGTAGCTTCAAGGACAAACCTAAAATTATAGGTGCACGTGGCTACCGCGCAGAATGAGGCAATAAAGAGATTGATCCAGTAGCGAATATTGCTTCATTCCTCAAATGCCAACAAAAACATGGGTTCCTAAGGAGCAGCAACCTTGACAAAAAAACTCTGGGGTGGAAGGTTTTCAAAATCAACTGACAAGGCCGTGGAGACATTCACGGAGTCTATCAGCTTCGACTCGCGGCTCATCGAGCACGACATCCGCGGCAGCATTGCGCACGCCAAAATGCTGGGCAAGTGCGGGATCATTCCCGATGATGACGCCAAAAGGATAGTGAGCGGCCTGCAGTTTATACTCGACGATGCCATATCGGGAAGGATCGAGTTCGACCCAAGCGCCGAAGACGTGCACATGAATGTCGAGAGGCTCCTCTTTGAGAAGATCGGCGATGTTGCGGGTAAGCTACACACTGCGCGCAGCCGCAACGACCAGGTCTGCGCAGACATTCGGCTATTCTTGAAGGACGAGATCAAGCATATAACCGGGTTGATCGTCGATTTGCAGAAAGTGGTTGTAGACCAGGCTGAAAAGAACTCGGAAGTGATAATGCCCGGTTACACTCATATGCAGCATGCGCAGCCGGTTATCCTCGGCCATTGCCTCATGGCATGGTTTTGGATGATCCAGCGGGATAAAGAGCGGATGCTTGACTGCCTGAAGCGGGTAGATGTGCTGCCATTGGGTTCGGGTGCACTTGCAGGGACCACTTTCCCGATAGACAGGCAGATAGTGGCCGATGCGCTCGGTTTTGCAGCAGTTTCGGATAACAGCATGGACTCAGTTGCGGACAGAGACTTCATATCCGAGTTTCTGGCCGATGCGTCCATACTGATGATGCACCTATCGCGATTTTCAGAAGAGATTATAATCTGGAACACGTCTGAGTTCGGATTTATCGAGCTGGACGACTCAGTCACCACCGGCTCGTCCATTATGCCTCAAAAGAAGAACCCGGATGTGGCCGAGTTGGTGCGCGGCAAGAGCGCACGGGTTATCGGAGACCTGATGAGCCTGCTCACACTTCAGAAAGGTTTGCCTCTGGCATATAACCGTGATTTGCAGGAAGACAAGGAACCTCTTTTTGACGCAGTTGATACCGTGCAGGGCTCGCTCATATGCTTTGCGCTGATGCTCAAAACTGCGAAATTTGATACTGAGAGGATGCATGCGGCTGCTGGCGAGGCTTATTCTACGGCTACCGACCTTGCCGACCACCTTGTGCGGCAGGGAGTGCCGTTCAGGAGCGCACATGCCCAGGTCGGCTCTCTGGTTGCATACTGTGTGGAAAACAACAAGGAGCTTTTTGATCTTACAATAGATGAGATCAGGCAGTTTGCGCCGGATGCGGCTGAGGATGTGGCGTCAGCTCTAACGGTGAAGGCTAGTGTGGCTGCCAGGAGCGCGACCGGCGGGACAGCGGCCTCAGAAGTAAAGCGGCAGATTGAGAAAGCCCGGTCCGTTCTTGAATAAGTGTGCTTGATAGGCCGAGGAGTGCTCGGCCTATCATTATCAGACGGTTAGCTTTTTACGGAACTGATATCAAAGATAAACGTCCTATTCTCATCAACGTGCATGGATAGAGTCTTTACATCAGTATCTTCAGGGATTGTGAATATGGAGCGAACTGATATCTCCTGCCCAGGCTTAACATCGGATGAAAAAGACCTGTCCTTGCTCTTTTGGAGCATGTCTACGCAACTCCCCACTTCTACACCATCAGTGTCGGTTATTATGGGATCAAATGTATCCCATCGCATAAACAGAGGAGAAGTCCCCACATTTTTGACGCTCAGATACACAATCAGGAAAACGTTGCCTTCCTCGGTCTCTTGTTCGCCCATTTTAGGGTCGTCATTGACCTCGATCTTGTCGAGTTTCACTTCAAGCCCACTCAATGGGTAGTAGACACCCATCTTCGCAGGAATCTTGTCGAGGACAGTAGCGTTGGTCTTATCTGCCGGATCGGCATATTCTGCAGGCAGTCCTTTCACATTGCCCCTGAGGTCATAACGAAGCACAAGATCATCGTCAGACTTGATAATCAACTTTGGCATTTCGCCTTTTGCAGGCACAGGCATCACACCATATACGTCTATTTTTTGTGCGGGCTTGAGGCTCATAGAACAAGACTGCTTGTCCTTTTCCATTCCAAGGGCTGTAAGCCCGTCGTGATTCTGGCTCTGCGGGTCGACCACTGTAAATGAGAAATTGTCCCATCTGACAAAGTATTCGTTCGGCTGCGGGTTGTGATAGGTCATATGGTATACGATCAGTTTCTCTTCCGCGGTCGGCACATATGTTTGATCGCCTACCTTTACCGGATCGATAGTATACTCCGCGCTTTTTAAAGTGATGTTAAAAGGGTTACTCTTACCCAGGGTATATGTCTTGCCGAACTCGGCATATTCACCTTTGAGTTGAGTTGTTCCTTGAACATAATGTGGGGTCTTGGCCGTAGTTTTTTTTGTTGCTGCTGTTACCGTAATTGTTGAAGCAAACACAAATGCAGCCGCCAGAGCCCCGTACCTAGTCAGTCTACTCAATTCTCTCTACTCCTCCTCGTGAAAATGGATAGGCTGACTTAATAATAGGGCTCCGCCGGCTTCAAGTCAATATATGAGATGTGCTACTTCGATGTGATATTCTCCAGAGGCTGAGGAACATGACCGTAGTAGTGTGCGGGTCCACCCGAGCGTTTTGCCCACCTAACTGCATTTTCGATGACCTTAAGCACCTCTTCCTGGTAGTAGACAGGGAAAGTCTCATGGCCGGGTCTGAAATAGAAGACTTTGCCTCGGCCTCTGTGCCAGCAGCACCCGCTGCGGAAGATCTCGCCGCCTTCAAACCAGCTCACCAATACCAGCTCGTCCGGCGCAGGGATATCGAATCTCTCGCCGTACATTTCTTCATGCGGTATCTCGAAATACTCGGGCAGGCCTGCTGCAATCGGGTGAGACGGGTCAATAATCCAGATCCTTTCTTTCTCACCAATCTCGCGCCACTTCAGGTTGCACGTTGTACCCATCAGTTTCTTGAATATCTTTGAGAAATGACTTGAGTGCAGCGCGATCAATCCCATTCCATCCAGGACATGTTGCTGGACTCTATCGACGATCTCATCTTTTACTTCGTTGTGCGCTGCATGCCCCCACCATATAAGCACATCGGTGTTTGCAAGCACTTCATCGGTTAGGCCGTGCTCAGGTTCATCCTGCGTAGCTGTGCGGACCTCAAACCCGGGCTGCTTCTTCAGATAGTCGGCTATGGCATTGTGCATGCCTTTGGGATATACCTTATTAGGCTCTCCACCATCGATCTGTTCATGTCGAAATTCATTCCAGACAGTAACGCGTGTAACATCATTCATGTCGATACCTCTTGCAGATTGTATATATATACCGGCATTTGTTTATAGATTACAATTCGGGAATCCTGCACAAATTTAAAAAAGAAGCACGAAAACAGATTTTGCATTTTCGTGCTTTGTAAACAATATTTATTAAGCCATAATGGACCAGGCTATTCTCTTATCCACTCTATTTCGGTCTGGACCCCTGCGTCATGGAGCAGGTTAAATACTGGACAGCGGTTTTCGACCTGTTCTTTGACCATATCCAGTCTCTCTTGGCTTTCGTTGGTCTTTATGTAGAACTTGCCTCTAAAACTGCAGAAGTGCCTGCAGACTCCGGGCATCCCCGCAAATCCTCTTAGGTCTATATCGCCTTCAGCTTCGAACCTTGCGGTCGAGAAACTGAAGTCCATTTGTTTTGCAACCAGTGAAAGGGTGATCCCCGCACATCCTATCAGTGCTGCAGTGACATATTCCATAGGAGATGCACCTTTGTTTGTGCCTCCCAAGTATGCAGGCTCATCCAAAATGGCGTCAAATTCTCCCATCTTCGCGGTTATGAGCATAGGTGCTGTCCATTCGCCGACAGCTCTAGTGGTCATTATTTTTGGTTTGTCTTCCATTTCTTACTCCTTAGATAAATACTATGTATCTATAGCAGAGCTTACCCACGTTTAGTGAAGAACAAACCGGTATTCTCACTCTATGCCAAATTTATAGCCAACTCCGCGCACCGTGACCACATAGCGTGGATTTGCTGGGTCCGTCTCGATCTTCTCGCGCAGCCTGCGCACATGAACATCGATAGTACCATGGTCGATATATTCGTCCTCACCCCAAACCTTTTCCAGTAGGGAATCCCTGTCAAAGACCCGTCCTTTGCCGGCGAGCAGGATTTCAAGCAGAGCGAACTCTTTGGGACGCAACTCGACGATATTATCGGCCACTCTAACCTCGTGTCTTGCGCGATCGAGGATGACACCACCTCCGCGCAGGATTTCGTCTTTTCGCCTGGTCTCGCCTGACGATCTCCTCAAGGCCGAGCGAACACGCGCCACAAGTTCGATGATGCTGAACGGTTTTGCGATATAATCGTCAGCGCCGACCTCCAGCCCGATCACCTTGTCCACTTCTCCGGACCTGGCGCTGACCATTATAATCGGGAAATCGTAGTCGCGCCGTACTGCTCGGCAGACCTCCTTGCCGTCAACAATGGGCAGCATAACATCCAGCAGCATCAGATTGGGTGGCTCACGCCGCACTGCATCGAGTGCCTGCACTCCATCCTCGCATATTTCGACACTGTAGCCTTCTGCTTCAAGATTGTGCTTCAGCAGCAGGGCAATATCCTCTTCATCTTCAACCACAATCACTCGCGCAGACATAACAATTACCTCAGCTTAGCCCGCATTATTAATGATGAACGTGAATAATGCTCTCGGAGACCCGTATTATGCGCTTCCAGCATAATATAGGTTAGCATATTGATCCAAATGTATATTAAGTCGCAATTGTTAGGTTTGTGTTGTGCCTGAGTTAGATGCATGCGAATTTACAAAGTTAAGGACCGGGAAATTGAGATGTCAGACTGCTGTAAGCATGGGGCTGTAATCTTGTCTCGTTAACCTGATACATAGGAGAAAGGGGAATGAAGTGAAAAAGTTTCTGGCAATAGTGTTGCTTCTGGGCTGTGCTATCTCTGTGACTGCCCAAACTGTGAATGATGTGCCGAACGGCCACTGGGCCTACGAGGCGGTCAACGATCTTGTTGAAAAGGGCTACATAGTCGCATACCCCAATGGTGACTTTTTGGGAGAGCGGACCATGACCCGCTATGAATTTGCGACTGTCATAGCCCGCATCATCGAAGGTATGAATGAGAAACTGGCAGCCGTCAAGTCTCAATCGGGCAAATCCGCCGCTGTTCCCACATCAACCACACTGCCACAGGCTCCTGCCGGCGAGGTAAGCGCTCAAGACCTGGCCACCATCACCAAACTGGTAGACGAGTTCAAGGTGGAGCTTACAGTTATTGGAACCAGGCTCGATACTGTTGAGGCCACCGTGGCTGAGTTGAAAGCGACGATCGCGACTCATGACGCCATGCTAAACGATGAAGAGGGCATTGTTCAGACCACAGCGTCCAACGTTGCCAAACTCAGCAAGATAAAGGTTAGCGGCTATGTTCAGAGCCGCTATCAGACACTTGATTACACCAAGGACACTACCGCAGAAAAGAGTTACTACGACACATTTCTTGTGCGCCGTGCAAGAGTAAAGGTCACCGCAACTCCGACCATCCGCAGCACTGCGGTTTTGCAGCTTGATATGGGTAAAAACTCGACCTCCGTCAAGGACGCCTATTTCAACTATGCTTTTGGTGACGGCTGCATAATAGCCCCGAGTTTCCAGGTCGGCCAGCAGAACTGGTGGTTTGGCTACGAAGTGCCGTATTCATCTTCAAAGCGCGAGACGCCCGAGCGAGCGCTTTTTGTGCGCAGGTTCTTCCCTGGTGAGAGAGACACCGGTGCAATCCTGACAAGCCCGGCCAGTTCGAAAATCCTATGGACAATCGGCGCATACAACGGGACAGGTATCGAAAACGGCTCCACATCGGCAGTCGACAACAACGACGCCAAAGATGTTCTTGCAAACGTGAAGTTCAGGCTCGGCGATCTCGATCTGGGTCTTTCGGGCTACCATGGCTATGGAATATGGTATAAGAACTCCGCAGGCACGGTGCTCTACGACCCATCCAAGAAGATCAGATACGGCGCTGATCTGCAATATTACATGAGCAATCTTACGTTCAAGGGCGAGTATATTCGAGGCAAGGGCTTCGATGACGTCAATCCCAATAACTACGATCAGGATCTGTGGCAGAGCGGCTATTATGCTCAGCTCGGCTACAATCTCGATACTGCAGATACGCTTGTCGCCCGCTATTCAACGATGTCCGAAGACCCCAAAGCTCCCACATATGGCAGGGTAAGTTCATGGGAGGTCGGTGCAATTCGCTGGCTGGATGAAAACAGCAGATTGAAGCTCTTCTACAAGTTCACCGACGAGGAGCACAACAGCATAGACAACAACGGTCTTTTGGCTGAATGGATTGTAACGTTCTAAAGGAGAAATTGCAAATGAAAAGGCTTATATGCGCATTGGTTGCGCTCACAACTATTGTAAGCTCTGCAGCGATGGCTGCATCGAAGAACAACCTGAAAATAGCAGGTTCGACCACCGTTCTTCCACTTGCCCAGATATGGGCCGAGGAATATATGGCCAAGCACCCGGGCAAATCCATATCAGTAAGCGGCGGCGGCAGCGGCACCGGAATCTCAATGCTGCTCAACGGCACTTGTGATATAGCAAACGCTTCTCGTGAAGCCAAGTCCAAGGAGATCGAAACTGCTCGATCGCGAAACTCGAAACTCGTCGCCACAAAGCTGGCAAAAGACGGTCTTGCGATCATTGCGCACCCGTCCAATAACGTAAAGAACCTGACGATTGCTCAGCTCGCAGCCATATATAGCGGCAAGGCCGAGTCATGGAAGTCGGTCGGTGGAGACAGCGGCAGTATAGTGGCTGTCGGACGCGACTCCAGTTCCGGCACCTACGGTTTCTTCCAGGAAGCTGTTTTGGGCGGCAGAGCATATCGCAAGGACATGCTCTCTATGCCTTCCAATGCTGCGGTTGCGCAGGCGGTCTCTCAGTCCAAGGACGCCATAGGTTATGTCGGTATGGCTTATGCCGATGAGTTCGCAAAGTCGGGCAAGGTCAAGATCATCTCCATATCGCGCAAGACCGGCGAGCGCGGCATGGTCCCGACCGATGCGGATGTCAAAAACGGCACATACCCGCTTTTCCGATACCTGTATGCCTACACGATGGGTTCACCCAGAGGACTTGCAAGCGAATTTCTCAAGTTCGGCCTCAGCGATGAAGGCCAGGCTCTGGTGAAGAAGGCTGGTTACGTTCCGGTTAAGTAATATGTTTCTTTCTTATCCCTCCAGGTATCTTACCTGGAGGGATAAGATATTTCCGTTTGGTAGCGATTGATTTAGCCCACATTTGGTATGAAATGCTTGAACTCCTCGCCCTGAAAAACCAACAGACCTTTAGCCCCTTCGGAACACTTGATGTAGTCTGCTTCAGTCACAGAAAACTCGACTTCGTGTCCATTGACATCAAAAGTTACAAAGTAGTTGGTCCCATCCATCAATGTTAATTCAGGAATATTACCGCGAGCCATTTCTCTTGAATATGCTTTACTTGCGGCTTTGTGATCTCCTCCCATCATTCCCAACCTCGCTATAGCCGATGTTGGTGTGCCGCCTACTAGCGAGACATCCCAGTCTTTCTTACGCCTGCGGATGACTCTCGAGGTAACACGGCAGATTCTTGACAGCTTGTTGCTGACCAGCCAATAGATTACATAAATTATAACGCCTGCTGCCGCTGTTCCGACCGTGATGGCGACACCGATCAAGATGTATCCAAACAAGAATGGACTATACAACATCAGACATATCGCTGCAGTAAGCGCAAGCAATATCCAAAATAGCGGCATCAGTGGAGATCCAGAGCGCATATTTTTCTCCATAACCATAGATTAACGACGTTATTGTATCACTAATAGTCATTGATGGTCAGTAAAATCCCTGCCCCTACCTTTTTTATCCCTCCAGGTATCTTACCTGGAGGGACAAAGGCTGTAATTGTCTGGGTTGATGGTATTTACCATTGACCAGTTAATGATAGGGCGTGATGTTGTGATCGTGCCCTATTAGTTTGTTTCTATCAGCCAAACGTAAGAAGCATGTCAGCCTCTTGTAAGAATAGCATTCTATAATCAAACCTGAGAGGACCGATATGAGTATATCACCAACGAGAGACTCGGTTTCAGGCATTGGTATAACCAAAGTGGGCGGCATCAGCCGGTGGAAAGATAGGCTCATTGCGCGTTTCATTATGTTCAACGGCTTTGTCGCAATAATCGCGATAATGCTGATATTCGTATTTCTTGCCAAGGATGCCGTGCCAATGTTCGAGCATGTCACCATCTGGAAATTCTTCTCGGGCAGGGCATGGCAGCCTGAGTTCAATGTATTCGGCATACTGCCTCTGCTGGCGGGTTCGCTGTTTGTCACACTCGGCTCGATTGTGGTTGCTGTGCCGGTGGGCATAGCCTGTGCAATATACCTTGCCGAGGTGGCTCCAAAGTGGATGCGCGAAATATTAAAACCGGTCATAGAGGTTCTGGCGGGGATACCCTCGGTAGTGATCGGTTTTATCGGCCTGACTATCGCGGCTCCGTTTATTCAAAAGATTTTCGATCTGCCCACCGGCCTGACCGCTCTGACAGGCTCAATTATGCTGGGTTTTATGGCGATGCCGACCATAATCTCGATATCCGAAGACGCCATAACAGCCGTGCCGAAGTCATACAGACTCGGCTCGCTCGCGTTGGGAGCATCCAGATGGGAAACCATACGTGGAGTCACGGTCCCTGCGGCAAAGAGCGGGATCATAGCTGCGTGTATGCTTGGAATCGGCAGGGCAATAGGTGAGACGATGACTGTGCTTATGGTGGCAGGCAATGCGTCCAATCTGCCTGCATCACTATTGCCTAAGGGTCTATGGCAGTTTTTCACTTCGCCCGTACGCACGATGACCGCCACAATCGCGATGGAGATGGGCGAGACTGTGCAGAGATCGACTCATTATCATGCGCTGTTTGCGATCGGTCTTGCCCTGTTTGCAATTACTTTTGCGATCAACCTCGCCGCCGACCTGGCGATAAAGAAAGGCAGGCACTAGGGTGACAAGCAAACATAGGGCTGAAAAGGCTGCTTTTGCTGTGCTGGCGCTGTCTGCGATAGTCGTGATAATACCTGTTGCGGCGATACTCTATTTTCTGATCGCAAACGGTGCAAAGGTAATTAGTTGGACATTTTTGACCCAGGCGCCGCGCTCCGGTATGACCGAAGGCGGGGTCTTTCCAGCCATCATAGGCACGCTCTATTTGTTGGTCGGCACTATTGCCTTTGCCGTTCCGGTAGGCATATTCGCCGCCATTTACCTCACTGAGTACGCTCCCAAGAACGCGTTCACCAGGCTCATCAGGCTTGCCATTGTCAATCTGGCCGGTGTGCCGTCGATCGTATACGGCCTCTTCGGTTACGGTTTGTTCGTGCTGTTTTTGCATTTCGGTGTATCGATTTTGGCCGGGTCGCTAACACTGGCGCTGCTGGTGCTGCCGGTAATCATCACTTCTGCGGAGGAGGCACTGCTGACTGTTCCCCAGTCATTCAGAGACGGCAGCCTGGCTCTTGGGGCGACCAAATGGCAGACGATATACCGGGTCGTGCTGCCGAACTCAGCCGCAGGCATAATAACCGGCGTCATATTGGGTGTCGGCAGAGCTGCGGGAGAGACCGCGCCGATTATGTTTACTGCCGCGGCATTTTACTTGCCCAAGCTGCCGCAGTCTGCGATGGACAAATGTATGGCGCTGCCGTATCACTTATATGTGCTGGTCTCTGAGGCATTCGGCGCTTCGGAGGGCATGAAGTGGGGCACTGCGCTGGTGCTGTTGATACTGGTGCTGGGCATGAACCTTATCGCGGCGATCATAAGAGGCCGGTTCAGGAGGTCCAGAACATGGTAGAGATGGGAGCAACTGCTGCATTGAAAAAAAAGCCAATCGATCCGGCTATCCCGCCGATCGAACGCGTCTGCAAAGACATTTGTGGAAGCATATCCGTATCGTCACTCAACCTGCACTATGGCGCTTTTCATGCGCTCAAAGGGATCGGTATAGAAATATCGAGCGCTGCAATCACAGCCCTGATCGGACCGTCAGGCTGTGGCAAATCGACCTTTCTGCGGTGCCTCAACAGAATGAACGATCTGGTCGCCGGTGTCAAAATAGAGGGGACGATATTGCTCGATGGCAAGAATATACATGACGCCGACGTTGATGTGGTAAGCCTTCGCAAGAGAGTGGGAATGGTTTTTCAACAGCCCAACCCCTTTCCGAAGTCGATCTTTGAGAACGTTGCATATGGTCCGAGGGTTCATGGCGTCAGGAGCAAGTCTCAGCTATCAGACATCGTGGAGGAGAGTCTCGTGAGGTCGGCGCTTTGGGACGAAGTAAAGGACGATCTGCACAAATCGGCCATGGCTTTATCTGGCGGCCAGCAGCAGAGATTGTGCATTGCGCGGGTACTGGCCGTCAAGCCCGAAGTATTGCTTATGGACGAACCATGCTCGGCGCTCGACCCGATATCGACTCTCAGGATAGAGGAGCTTATGCAGACGCTCAAGTCCGATTACACGATCGTAATAGTGACTCACAACATGCAGCAGGCTGCGCGTGTATCGGACTATACGGGTTTCTTCCTGATGGGTGAGATGATCGAGTTCGGCGAGTCTTCGGGTATATTTACGCGCCCTACCGATAAGCGCACTGAGGACTATGTGACCGGCAGATTCGGGTAGTCGCGAGATATGTAACTGTCGAGCTGCTGCAAACTATTTCGCCATTATCTTGTTGACTGGTTAATGATGAGCTGATTACGGGTAAAGGTGTATGGAGTGTAATCAGGAGGTACCCGTAATGACTAAGCAGCAGCGAACTATATTGACGATAGTCGTATCTCTAATTGTTGTGGCGGCAGCCGTAGCCGGCGGGATATTGGCCATACAAGGCTCAAAGACTTCCGGGGAGACCCACTTGGCAAAAGCGCCGTGCCCACCGGCGGCTTCGCCTTCAAAGACTCCTCCGGCAAGCCCAGCCCAGCCAGGATCGGGACCCATTCAACAGTCGGCTCCGGCTGTTGAGCCATCGACTCAACCAGGTGCACAGCCTGCAGCCGCAAAAGCCGATACTGCCCCGGCTCCCACTGTAAAGTTTATGGAACTGGGCGCTGAGTGGTGCGGTCCCTGCCAGAGTATGAAGCCGATCATCAAGGCTCTGGAAAAGGAGTATAAGTGCAAGGTTGAGTTTGTGGCCATAGATGTCGATCAGAACAAGGAGGCGGCTGACAAATACAACGTGACGTCGATTCCTGTGCAGTTGATCTTCCAGAATGACAAGCAGGTGTTCAGGCATGTCGGCACGATCTCCAAGGAAGACATAGTGGCTCAGTTCAACAAACTCGGCGTCACTCCAGCATCCAAATAGTCAGTATCGAATCTAAAATACTAAATCTAAAATACTAAATCAGTTGGGGCGGCATATCGCCGCCCCAACTTTTGTTATGTGGGTCGATACATCGGGGTAAAGAACCCTCCATGAGCGGCGAATGAAAGGCTTATCACCGTCCAGCCCGCCACAATCAGGTCGATCCCGACAAACAGTCCAAGCACCCACAAACTTGCCATAGGCCACATGCTCCAGACGATAATACCCAAGATCAGTGTCACGATGCCGTTAAAGAGCATCCATCCCCAGTTTGGCCTATGTCTGAGCTGCAGAGCATTGATAATTTTGACAATACCCGCCACGCTCCAGAAGATGGCAAGCACCAGCGTCAATATCACGGCTCCTGCCAGCGGATATGCCAGCAGAAACACTCCAGCTGCGATATATACCAGCGTTGTAATCAGCTTCAGTATGAAGCCGCCTTCACCCCTGGTCTTAAATGCGTGGATCGCATATGCCACTCCACCGACTATTAAAATGAGCCCCAGTGTGTATGCCACAGCCAGTGTGCTCACGAACGGCACGCCTATTGCCAGGATGCCCAGTGCAATCATCAGGATTCCCAGTGTCAGGAAATACCATCCATCTGCGCCGGACGTCCTGGATTCATGAGTCGTATCCATCGATGATCACTTCACTTTCAATATGGACTCCAATCATAATTTTTTTACCCATTCTGAGCACCAAGATTTTCGTGATTGGTTACTTGCATCAGCGTTTTAACGTCAGTTGCGATGGGAATCCTGCTCATACGCAAAACTATCTTGGAGGTGACCATATGCCGATCGATCCGGTATGCGGTATGGTAGTGGCTGAGGAACATGCTGCAGTCTGCTCTGATTATCGTGGAAAACACTATTGTTTTTGCAGTGAAGAATGCAAGGAAGAGTTCGACACAGACCCCGACATGTATACTGCGGAGTCTGAAATGGCTTATGAAGACGAGGAAACTTTCTGACGGGTTTGGAGACTGTGCCCCGGCAACGTGTGCCGGGGCAGTCCATCAAAGACCCATCACATAGCTTACGCCAAACGAAAACTCGAACTCACCGTCGCCGACAAATCCTGTATCCAGCACAAGACCAGGCACAAGTTCAGGATACATGCGGATACCGACGTCAAATATATATTTGCCCGCGACATCGTTTCTGCCGTATTCTCGATAGTTTATGAAGGGCGAGTCCCACATTCCCTCCGCTATCAAGCTGACACTCGGGGTCAGAGTCAACTCAAAGCCCAGCATTGCAGCCGTGGTCTGCGAGTCGAGCGTCACACCGGCATGCACATCCATAAATCTGCCAAGCTCTTCGCTTTTGAGCAGTTTTTTGCTGGCGAGTATAAAAAGTTTCCTGCCATTGTGCACGCCTTCCAGAGGACCGACCTCGTTCTCACTGTTGCCGATATCGCGGACCCCCACCGCGACTGTCGGAAACCAGTAATGAGAGTCCTCTTGCATAATCCTGTATTTGAAACCGAATGTGGCAAATGATTGGTTGCTCAATTGAGGTTCAACGCCTGGAGGCACCGTAAACAGGTCATTGTAATATGATCCATACACCTCCCAGCAGTCCGACACGCCCCATGTAACGACACCACGTATCTGCCTGTCCACATAGCGGCCGTCCTCCACATTTTCCGCATGTTTTGCCTCATTGAAGCCCATAGCCACCTGTCCGGCTTTGAGGGTGCGTGCGGTCGGTATCATATAAAGACCGGATAGGCCGGGCCATGAGGTTGTAATTATCTGATGCATGTATGGATTTGCCAGTGCCGGTGCTGCAAGAATAATTGTGGCAACAATGCACAATGACCCTCTCTTCACCAGACCAACCCCCCTTTAATTTAGTATTTGGGATTTGATATTTTATATTTGACTTAGGATTTGATTGGATGCGGTCAGGCCGGACCTTACGGCTCCTTCAATCGTGGCCGGCCAACCTGTATCGGTCCAGTCTCCCGCCAAATACAAGTTACTTATGTGCGTTTTGGCTGATGGCCGCAGTGCATCACAGCGCAAAGTCGCAAATGTCGCTCTATGCGCATTGTATATCACGGCTCGCCTCAAAGACTGCCTGCACTTCCTGCCTGCCGCCTTATCGACCGCATTCTGAGCAAGTTCTATCAGCTCACTGCCGCCGATATTCTCCAGTGAGTCTGCCCCACTTGCGACAGCTTGAATATAACCTCTCTCCAGCCCGAAGTCATGCGTCTTGTTGAACACCCACCCAAATGGTTCCCCTGCCATGCATGCCCGCTCGAATCCAAAATCAGCAACCTCATAAAATAGGTGCACACTCTTAATAGAACGCCAGTGCATTTCCTGGCCGGCATCATTGGCGTATCCAATCTCCGCAAGCGACCATGGCGGCACCGCGCAAACATAATAATCCGACCTGATTTGCGTTCCACCCGCCAGGATAACTGATTCGACTTTGCCGCCATGGATATTCAGCTTTTCCACTTTAGCGGATGTCCTGGCTTTGCAGCCTCTTCTCGACAAATATCGCACGGCAGGTCCATCGATTATATGCGAGAGCGGAGCGTTCGGCACACCCAGCCTGTAACCGCATTTGCTTTCCAGAAGCGACTTCTTAAGGACCATGCGCGAATATTGCGCCGATGCATCAGATGCCGGTTCGTTGAGTGCGGCGATCAGTATTGGATCGATCAGGCATGCAATAAGGCCGGCCGAACAGCCCAGAGCTTTGAGATACTCCTGCGCAACTTGTTCGGATCTGGGTTCAGTCCGCAAAACCCTCGCAAAAACCCGGCCAAGCTCGATCTTATTACGACCGGAAAGGCAGCTTGCTTTAAGAATCGACGGCACCAAATGGACGGGTGCGGGCAGAAACGACGACCTCACTTCCAAAACCCTGCCTTTGGCTCCAATAAAACTGATTTCGTCATGAAACTCAACCTGCCCGATCGAGCCGATCTTCGTCAGAAAACCGATGGCGGCATCGCAGCAGCCCAGCAATATATGCTGGCAGTTGTCGATGCTCATTCCAGTCTCTTTGTCGCGAAACGAATGTGCTCTTCCACCCAAGTGCTTTTTTGCTTCAAGCACCGTCACATTCAATCCGGCGTCTGCAAGCTCACATGCGCAGGAAAGTCCTGCGACTCCTCCTCCTATGACTGTAACTGAGGCAGCGATGGCTTTCCTCCGTTCAATCTGGACTTGATGAGCGCCTTTGCCGCGATTGAGAGCTTGCGGGATGTCGGAAGGCAGACCTGACCCGCGAACACATCGCCCGGTCTTTTATCGATCATATCGAGGATGCTAGAATATATTTCTATCATCGCGCAAAGCCCCGGCCTACCCGATCCATGCACCATCGGGACCAAGGGCAGCGCAGCGCTGTAAAAGTCATGTGCCCTGTGCGCTTCAAACCTCATGAGCCTTTGAAACCTGTCATCATGGACGCCATTTATCAGGTCCTGCATGCTGTAATTAAATGCCCACAGGTCCTCTTCCGGGATGTATATGCGCCCTTGCTCTGCATCCTCCTTTACGTCGCGCAGTATATTGGTGAGTTGAAAGGCAATGCCGCAGAATTCGGCATGCCGCCTTGCCTGAGGCGAGTCGAACCCGAATATATGAATGCACACCAACCCGACCACAGATGCCACTTTATAGCAATAGTCATATAACTCGTCAAATGTGCCATATCGATTGACGGACAGGTCCATGGTCGCGCCGTCTATGAGTTGGTGAAAATAGCTGGTGGGTATGTCGAATTTTTTCACTGCGTCCGCAAAAGCAGGCATGATCATGCTCCCACCGTAGTCGCCGTGCATGCTCATTTCGAGCGAGTGTCGCCATTTGCCCAGCAGTGTTTTTTTGTCCCTGCCGAAGTCCGGGTCGTCGGCGATGTCGTCGCAATAGCGCATAAATGCATACACCGCGCACATGGCGTCGCTTTTTTCACGCGGGAGCACCATGAACGAGTAATAAAAATTTCTCGCTCGCCTTTTTGCTACGCTTCTGCAATAGCGATATGACTGCCGAAGCTGCTCGTGCGAGACCGTTTCATCAAGACCCAACAGCAAACCTCCTTGCGCACCAGCCTGCCATCAACAATATCTTTCGCGACTTTGAGACTTTCGCCCGCTTTCTGAAGACATCATAGTTGATCCGTTCGATCGACCGCAGCACCGCCAATCCTCCCTGTGTAAATAGCTCCACATCTGCTGCTCCTGCGCCGGATATGAGGCGCGCGAGCGGTGCTCCGCGTTCAAAAAGTTCCCTTGTCCGGGCTATCTCAAACCGCATCATCCTCACGAAACTCGCGTTAACGATATTGTTTCTCAGTTCGCTCTCACTGTAGCCGAACCGCTCCATATCTTCTTTTGGGATATATATGCGGCCTTTTTTGTAGTCGATGGCTATATCCTGCCAAAAGTTGGCCAGCTGGAGTGCGGTGCAGGTGAAGTCGGCAAGTTCACGCTTCTTATCATCCGTATACCCGAGCAGGTGGAGAAACACCCGGCCAACCGGGTTCGCCGAGCGTTTGCAATAATCCATCACCTGCTCGAACGTCTCATACCGAGTGAGGGTCTGATCCTGCAAAAACGCGCTGATAAGGTCTTCAAACGGTTCCATGGGCAGACTAAACCGGGTGATCGTCTCATATAGAGCCGTAAAGACCGGGTGTCGAGGGCTGCCGTCAAAGCAGGCATGGAGTTCATCTCTCCACCACTCCAGCAGTCGCGCAGACAGTTCCGGGTCATCTATTTCATCCGCAAGGTCATCGCATACCCGGCAGTATGCGTAGACATTGAACACATGACGCCTTATCTCGCGCGGCAGAAAGATGGAGCCTACGCTGAAGTTTTCGTAATGGCTCTTTGCCAGCCTTTCGCATATATGCTCCGGTACATTTACGGCATATGTACTCTCGTTTCTCACCTCTCACCTCTCAACTTCTCCAAATCCTGACCTTATGACCTTGCGGCGGAAATTCTCAAATTGCCTCCGAGCACGTATGGATATTGCCCAGAATGTCCATTAGCTAACCTTGACCCAAAACTCATAACTTACAACACACAACGCTCTCTTCCTTTGTGCGTTTGCCGGTGCTGCAAGACTGGGAACAAAGTCTAATAGCGACTGCATTCGGGGCGGCTGATATGTATAGGTATTGTTGTCTTCCACTCTCCGCCCTCAGCTATATCTAGGCAATTTACGGTCAGAAAGAGTCACATTTCCTCCGGAAATCTGACTTAGTAAATTGCACGATTGTATGCGGTTTTACTGGTGTAAAAAACTATAGTGGTTATGCAAGCGACCAACCGTGATTTACTTAGGAGTTAGATATGACAGGCAGTCTTCTTGGTTCTCTGGATCTGCCCACAGACCTCAGGAGCTTGTCCAATGCTCAATTGGCGAAACTTGCGCAAGAGGTCCGGGCATCAATATTGGAAGTGGTAAGTTCAAATGGCGGCCATCTGGCTCCGTCGCTTGGTGTTGTAGAGTTGACCATCGGGCTGCTGAGCGTAATGGATGTGCCGCATGACAAGCTGATCTGGGATGTGGGGCATCAGTGCTATCCGTACAAGATACTCACGGACCGCCGCGACTCATTCCATACGCTCAGGCAGGCCGGAGGCATATGCGGTTTTCCAAAGCCCTCGGAGAGCGATTACGACTCATTTGGCACGGGTCATGCCAGCACATCCATATCAGCCGCTCTGGGGATAGCTCAGGGCAGGGACCTTGCGGGCGATAAATACCGTGTTGCGGCTGTGGTTGGCGATGGCGCTCTCGGCGGAGGAATGGTATGGGAAGCAATCAACAATGCCGGTGCGTCGGGGACGAATTTGCTTGTCATATTGAACGACAACAAGATGTCAATATGTCCGAGTATAGGCGCTCTGGCGGCTCACATAGCGCATTTGAGGACCATGCCGCTCTACAGGACAGTCGAGAGCGGCGCTCAGGAGATCATTCGCAGGATGCCTTTGGGCGGCGGGTTGATGAGAAAGACGACCCAACTGCTCAAACGCGGACTCACAAGCTGGGTCTCACCAACCAGCGGCACGATCTTCGAGGCTCTGGGTTTTGAATATCTCGGACCCATAGACGGCCACAACATATCCGAACTCAAGCACTTCATTTCTCAGGGGTTTGAGATGAAAGGTCCGGTGCTGTTGCATGTTGTCACAGTCAAGGGCAAAGGTTATTCTCATGCCGAGCACAATGCCAGGCATTTTCATGGCATAGGACCTTTCAACTCCGATAACGGCAAGGTTCCGGCAAAGTCCAAGAGGACGTTCACGGATGTCTTCGGGCGTGCACTGACACAGCTTGCCAGAAAGGATACGAAGATTGCCGCGATCACAGCCGCCATGCCCGACGGCACCGGGCTGAACCGGTTTGCAAAAAAATATCCGAACAGGTTTTTTAATGTGGGCATAGCCGAAAGCCATGCAGTAACATTTGCCGCCGGTCTTGCCAAGGCCGGGATGAAACCTGTGGTGGCGATATATTCGACTTTCCTCCAGCGCAGTTATGACCAGATCGTTCATGATGTCTGCCTGCAGAATCTGCCGGTGATTTTTACGCTGGACAGAGCGGGTATAGTGGGAGAGGACGGTCCGACCCATCATGGCGCATTCGACCTGTCATATTTGCGCCATGTGCCAAACCTGACCGTGATGGCTCCAAAAGACGCTCCGGAACTCGTTGGAATGCTGCATGCGGCGTTCAAAATGGATGGACCCGTGGCAATCCGATATCCGAGGGGATGCGCGGAAGGCCCGAAACGGCTTCGGATTGCCGCCATCGACAAAGGCAAGTCCGAGTTGATGCGGGATGGTGATGATGTCGCGATCATAGCCGTTGGACCCATTGCAAACGAGGCGATGGAGGCAGCAGAGCACCTCGATCTATTAGGGATCGGCGCGCGGGTAATAAATGCACGGTTCGTTAAACCTTTGGATGAGGCAGCGATTATTGCAGCGGCTTCGGAGTGTGGTGGAATGGTGATTGTTGAGGAGAATGCAACATGCGGTGGTTTTGGATCAGCCGTGCTCGAATGCCTTGCAAGCAGAGGCGTTCTTGACGTGCCAGTCGAGATAATTGGACTGCCTGATTCGTTTATCAGTCATGGCAGTGCGTCATGCATACGGGCAGAATACGGCCTGAACCAGCAGGGTATTTTGGATGCTGTAGACGCCGTGCTCACACGCACAGGCAGACTTCGCGAGACCATAGGAGACGATATTGTCATTCGCCAGAGCATATGAGAATATCCAGCGCAAGGCCGATCATATCGAGATTGCGCTGCACCAGGACGTTGAATTTCACGCCAAAACAGCGGGCTTCGAGCGATATTCATTCGTCCATGAAGCGCTGCCGGAGATAGACCGCAGCGATGTTGACACTTCGATTATGCTCTTCGGCAAGCGTTTGGCCATGCCGCTTATGATATCTCCTATGACCGGCGGGGCTCCCGAGACAGCCGAGTATAACCGGATATTTGCTGAGGCGGCTCAGAGGTACGGCCTGGCCATGGGGGTCGGAAGCCAGCGTGTCGGTTTGGAGAGGTCGGATATAGAGTGGACATTTCAGGTTCGCGATATCGCTCCGGATATTTTGCTCTTTGCAAACCTCGGCGCTGTCCAGCTCAACAATGGATGCGATGTGGATTCATGCAGCCGGGTAGTCGAAATGATCGACGCCGATGCGCTCATGCTCCATCTCAACCCCCTGCAGGAGTGCATTCAGGAGAACGGCAATGTCAACTTTCGCATTCTCTCGGCCCACATAGGCGAGGTCTGCGATTCGCTTGATGTGCCCGTAATCGTCAAAGAGGTCGGTCATGGCATATCGGCAAGGACTGCATCTCTGCTGGCCGACGTAGGGGTTGCGGGCATCGATGTTGCCGGTGCAGGGGGGACGTCATGGGCGAAGGTGGAAAGCAAACGGAACATAAGCTCTGCTTTATCCGCTCTTGGCGAGACCATGGGCGAATGGGGAATATCAACGGTCGACAGTCTGCTTGCCGTAAAGAGTGTGGTGCCGAACCTGCCTGTCATAGCCGGCGGCGGCGTGCGCAGTGGTGAAGACATTGCAAAGTCAATTGCTCTTGGCGCATCAGCAGCGGGGATTGCACTTCCGTTTCTAAAATGCGCAGCCATATCGCGCGATGTGCTCTTTGAGGAGATTGAGAGACTGGCCGAAGAGCTTGCAACAGTAATGTTCTGCACCGGATCGAGAACCATACCCGACCTGCATAGTGCCATGCTCATAAAGCAAATGTGAAACCCACACACTTCGCATGTGAATGCTTGAGGTTATGGACCTTATCAGCTCTTGTGTTTGACCATCCTGACTGTGCAGCCGTGGTTGAAGTAGAAGCTGACCTCGTCCATGAGTGCTTTGATGCAGTAGATGCCCCTGCCATGCTCCATAAACAGAGCATCCTCAAAACATGGAATCTCTTGATAATTAAACCCGGGACCATTGTCACTTACGGAGATACAAAATCGCTCTTCGCTGACCAGACAGCTTACCGTGAAAATAGCATTTTCAACATTCTTTGAGCCGTATTTGATGGCGTTTGTTATCGCCTCGCCAACCGCCAGCAGGATATCGTTTACTCCATCTTCACTGAAGCCTGCCGCCATCGCCATTCTACCGACCCTGTGCCTTGCTTCGCGGCAGTTGGATATCACAGAATCCAGCGTAAAAACGTCTATATCCCATGAACTCTCCGCTTGAGTACAGTTTTCCGGTGAACAATCGTGCGCGCAGTCTTTGCATAGGCAGAACATATCCCAGAGGTGGTGTCTATCGAGTATATCTCGGACTGCGGAGCTTGTCGCCGTCAGGTGCAGTTTGCGGTGACGATCCTTAAATTCGCCGACGCTCTTTGCCAGACCCTGAAGCGCCGAAGCATCCATTGCTTCAAGGTCCTCCAGATCGAGTGAAACGCACCTGTCGTTTTGATCAGCCACCTGTTCAAGAACTGCGAGCAGTCGCGATACATTTGATCGATCTGCTCTGCCGCTGAGTTTTACCGATGGCCACTGTCCATCAGCTTCGATTTTAACAGCCAAAGGAGCTGCGCAAATACTTTGGGACATAAAACCTGCTTACCACCAATTCAATACATCTGCTTGTACGGAAGAGGATACCATCGACAGCGCGTTCAGTCAAGGGGTTCGGGCAGGTGTTTTTACCAGTTTTTAGCTAAAATATTTTCCGATGAGCATAGATACATATTTCAGGACCGCGAATGTTCGCAGTAAAACTCTTCGTAGTCCGCAAGCATCTTGTCCAGAAGCGCAGGCGTATCGAGTTCATATGGGCAGCGTGACTTGCATTGTCCGCAATGCATGCAGTTACGGATTTTCTGCATTTCGCTATGCCACTGCTTCGACATAAACTGCTGATACGGCATCCGTCTGAGAAGCAGACCCATACGTGCAGCCATGGGAATCTGGATGCCCGCCGGACACGGCATGCAATACGCGCATGCCCGACAGAAGTCTCCAGCCAACTCTTTACGATCAGTCTCTATTGCCTTCCACACTTCATCGTCCATCACCGGCGGGTTGGAATCGAATTCCAGAACCTCTTCAAGCTCGTTCATACGTTGGAAACCCCATATAGGGACAAGGTTTTCATATTGTCTCAGGAAAGCAAATGCTGTTTTGGCATTAGTGAGCAATCCTCCTGAAAGAGGCTTCATAGCAATCAGCCCTACATTGGCTGCTTTGCATCGCTCAATTACCTCAAGGTCATTACCGTTCGATATATGGCACAGCGGGTATTGCAGTGTGTCGTATAACCCCGACTCGACAGCTGCCAGTGCCCGCTCTCTATGGTGGTTAGTGAACCCGATAAAGACGGTCATGCCCTTTTCGCGCGCTTCAATAAGCCCCGCATAAGACGACTCAGAGTCTTCCGGGTCCGGTAATTCAGTAGGATTGTGGAGCTGGAGCAGATCGACATGGTCGGTGCGCAAGTTTTTGAGGCTTACCTCAATATCCGCCAGCACACCTGTGCGAGTCGTCGAGGCGGTTTTGGTAGCTATGACAATCGAATCGCGTACATCGGAAAGGGCATAGCCGATCTTTTCTTCACTGTCTGTATACGCCCTCGCAGTGTCATAAAAAGTGATGCCTGCATCATATGCTCTTTTCAAGATACGCACGGCCTCTGAAATTTGCGTGCGCTGAAGGGGCAGCACTCCGAATCCAGTGCGCGTTACCACCATATTAGTGCGTCCCAAGATTGTTGTTTCCATCTACTACCGTCCTTTATAACAGGATATCAATATCATTATTGATGGCGCAACTCTGTTGGCAGCTTAGCGTAAAAGACAAGGAAGCCCACAGCATTCGGTTGATCCAACTGTGACCAACACTTTTGTTTTTGTACGCGCCAAAAAGGACGAAAGACTTGACGATTGCGAGGCGATTCCTCGTTTTCTGAACAGCGTGTAATAATGCTTTACGGTGGCTTTGGACTAATGCGAGGTGTGATGAACAAAATCGGTCATGATAGTCCTGCAAAGCAAAAGGACCCGGTTTACCCGAGCCCCTCGCCATTACAAATATTCACTTTTTCAATCTTTAATTGGGCTGACCAAAACGCCGCGCCCAATAAGGAATGAATAAGTAAAAGACTTACTTCTCGCGCCGCATGATCAGTTTACTACAGTGACAGTATACCCGCCTTGTGGCAAGAGGTCTATTACTCGTATGGCCTAATTTTAGTAATACTTTTGTATTAGTTATGCAGTCCTACTGCACTGATATGACTACCAGCCACGACTATAGGTGTTGTATCTATCATAGTTACCGTAACGGGAGCTATTACTGCCATATCCACCGTAGTTTGATCCATAGTTGCCGTATCCGGTGGTTGTCATGCCTCCGAATGTCATGCCGCCAAAATTGTTCATTCCTCCAAAGTTGCCATAGCCTCCGTAACCACCATATCCATTGCCGAATCCGCCATATTCGCGTCCCATGCCGCCCATGGCAGCGAGTATTTCGGAAGCGCTTGAATAGTTGAGCTGGATCTTATCTATGACAACATCCGGTGAAGATGTTGGAGACTCAACTTCGGGAATCGGCGTCGGAGAATAAGGGTTTGGCACATTTTCCGTCTCCGGCCTTTTGCTGATGATATAGATGTTCTGGTCTATTCTGTAGACGAGCCCCATGGACTTGACAAGCGTTTTTAGTGCAGCATCGAAAGAGACATCTTGGAATGATATCACGGGTACTGTTCCTGTAACGTTTGGGTCCAGCGCAAAGTCCTTTCCAGCGTTTTTGAATAATGCATTGAGTGCTGACCTTACATCGACATCCCTCAGTTCCAGGCTTATAGTTTCCGATGATTTTACATTGCTTAAACTCTCCGCCGCTTGTAAACACACGGCCCCGGAAAAAGTTAGAGCGACGACAATAAGCGCAATTTGACGACTAGCAACCATTATTTATTGCCTCCCAAAAAACTCGTATATGCTGCCTTACATAATATTAGACTCCGAAAACCGTAATAAATTACATGTAGATATGAAAAAATTGCTTCATGTTCCACTTATACACAATCTCACTTTACCCTTGTCGAAAGTACCCTAATCTGATGAATAAGGGACATGCTTTCGGTAAAGGAATAAATGCCAAGCGCGTCTAAGTGGGTTTGCAAAGAAAGCGGTTCTGTCTGAACAGATCAGGCAGACAAAACAGGAGTGATTGTATGGCTGATATGCTGGTGAACCTTCTCAATTTGCCCGAAGATACGGGCGTTGCGCAACTTAAACAGGATGGCATTTTGATTCGTCGGGTCAAGCCTTTCGAATTATCTATATTACGTCGGTTCATAATAGAGAATTTCAGCGAACGTTGGGCAGATGAGGCAAGTGTCTCTCTAAAGCATGATCCTGCCACATGTTTTATTGCTACGCATGAGGGACAGATAATTGGATTTGCCGCATATGAGTGCACCACGCGAGACTATTTCGGACCGACTGGAGTAAACGAGAAAGCTCGCGGCAAAGGAGTGGGTAAGGCTCTGCTTTTGGCCTGCATGCATGCCATGCGTGAGATGGGTTATGTGTATGCTATAATTGGCGGAGCCGGACCGACCGGATTCTATTCAAAAGCTTGTGGCGCTGTTCCGATTGCGGAAAACGGGCCGAGTTTTTATGCTGATGTTTTGAAATAGTATATGACCCACACTTGATTGTCCCGAGTCTGTACAAGCGGCACTTCTGCCATTGTAGCGACCACAGGATCGACTATTCCGGATTATGCGCTTACCGCATAATCCGGGTCTCTGAGAGCATTATTCACGTTCCTCGTGAATAATGCGGACTAATTACACAAGAGCCTCTTGTACAGCAATCCTCCACGAGCCCAAAGTAGATTGCAGAGATACAGCTGTGGCTGAAATAGAGTGGATTTCTCACCGACTCCACCGTTCATTTTAGGATTTGATTTGAATCATCAACCCTTGGCAGCACTCGTGGTTTGCTTGTCAGTTTTTTCCTGTGGCTTATTTTCTTTTTGTGTGGAAGAAACTGTTGCTTTCGCGGTGGAACTGGGATAATCATTTACATGGAAGCCAGGACCTTTGAACACTATTCCAACCGGGAAAAGGAGTCTTGCGATTTCTCCATTGCACTTGGGGCATTGTGTAAGAGGCTTATCTTTCATTTTTTGAACTATCTCAAACTGGTGCCCGCACTTTTTGCACCTATATACGTAAGTAGGCATTTATACTTCACCTCTAAATCTATCAAGCTCAATTATACTCGCTTTTTCTCTGTTCTACAATCCAGTATGAGTTCTTGAATCCAGCCCGATCCTCGAAGGAAAATACCACGATTGCGTATAACAGGTTGATGTCTGTGCAATTTACGCAGAGTAAATTGCACATCTCGGTCAGGACTTCATGTATTCAGGACAATAAGTTCAAGGCCATATTTTATATAGACCGCCTCAGATACAATTTGGCTGGAGTGTGATGTGAAGACAATAGCTGTTTTTGTTGTTTTGTTTGTGTTGTCGCCTTGCTATGCGGACCAAGCAAAACAATCGAGTGCCACTCCTGCTCCAAAGAGCACAAGCCAGCCAAAGTCTGCTGCAAAATCCACCAAATCTTCTCTGCGGACCGAAGCTGAGTTAAGTGGGTTTTCGTCTGATGTCTCTGATCAGTTTTACAGTCGTATAAACGTGACCAACGTAGCAGCCCCCAGAAAGTGGTGGATAAAGGCCGGCTATGGGTTCAATCAGTCGCGAACGTACAGTCAAACCAAAATATACAAGACCAATGTCTTCACCTACAATCTCGACACGGAATACCGGCACGATGGAAAGAATGGCTACAAGTTCATTTCAGGTCTGTTGAATATCAAGTATCCCAGTTCATACAAAAACCTCCCGCATGATGTGTCGGGCTACTATATGTTTTCGGTCGGTCGCGGAAAAACACTCTCTCCAGGCATAGAATGTGAGGTGGCTCTTGCACAGGTTACAGTGCATAAGCAGACAGTAGACCGCCATATCGGCATAGTCTATGCGCTCAGATCAAAGACTCCACTAAACCCGTCAACCACTATCGACAGTGATATGCACTTTATCGATCCATTAACAAGTCGAAGTCTCATGGATTCTCGAATAAACATGACATACAAACTCACAAAAACATTAAGCATGAGGCTCACCTACACTGTAAACAACATCGTGGGCACTGCCCTCTACAGATCAGATTGGGACAAGTCTGTTCGTGCCGCGCTTGTCTTTAGTAGGGTGAAATAGAAAAGCCCTATGTGTTCTCATTAGGCGGTAAAATTCTAAAGATGGGTAGTGGGTCAGTTTGAACGTTACAACTAGTAGTGAACAATATTTAACTGAAATATCATGGTTTCAACAGTTAACATAAGCTGAGCAAACGTCTTATAATTATGCAATATTGTCTGAAATAAAACCCAACTGTGCTTTATATCGTCTGGTAAGTAAAAGGCGGGAAGGGAATAACAAATGCGGAAACGCATTCCGCGCAAAGCCCGAATTATAACAGCCAGCATTCTAAAGGCACTTATTGTTGTTCTTGCTCCAGGTCTGGTATGCACATACTACCAGACACAGGTTATGCAGGACTCACTTAAAAATCATTGGCCATGGCTCTATGACTTCGCTACATATTGGAGCAGTGGATTTATGATTGTAGCAGTCTCGATTTCAGCAACATTTGTAGCATGGGGAAATATCGCCGCCTCAATTAGAGACTATGGAAAACTACACAATGATGTATTAGCCACTTTCATAGCCGCAATAGACAATGTTGTGGGAATGAAAGCAAATAGATTTGCTAAGCTTGCAGATGAGTTGTGCACAGATGCGCAACATAGGACTGCTGGGAATATATTTAAAACTATCACAGAACCCGAACTACAGATTAATGCACTACTTCAAGCAACATATGAGATATTTAGAAACCTGTGGCCAGGCGTTAATTTCGAGGTGTCTCTTATTCGTGTGATAGAGAATAACCATTTGGAAAGTCCTTTTGTTAAGTTCCTACCGGAAGACAGAGACCCTAATATAACCGTTGAAGAGCTTGAATCTGATCGTTATTCAGCCGCATCAACTGCATTGCGTGAAAAAATTGTCATCGTATCGGATTTTCAAAAAGAATTAAAGAAAAAGAAAGATCGACACTATACCGCCAGTGCAGATCACCTTGATGACGAAGGGTCTATGCTGGCGTTTCGTGTTGACCATCGGCGATTAGGGAAAGGGATATATATTCTTAGTGTTTGCGCCGATAAAAAACATTGTATAACTGAAGAACATAAGACGACATATCAATGGATAATGCGCGAGGTCGAAAAACGTATTGCGCTTGAGTATAGTTTATTATTGCTCAAAAAACATGCATGACATTAGAGGTGTAAATAATGGGAGCTAGAAAGAAAAAAGCACAGTCTAATGAATCCATAGTGCCTGTATCAACTGAACCTTATCCAATAAAGACGGGCAAAGAGTTAATAAAAGAGATTAAGAGCATACGCCGTATGGCTGATAATTTTGCTCTAGTTGAGCGTCGGAGAGAAGAGGGTTCTCTCCGCACATAGAGTGTACACGTAAAACTTTTTGTGGTATAATAAAATACTATGCATAACCGCTCAAGCAAAAAACAAGGACCGAGTGATCTTAATGAGATTGCATTCCGTATAACTGGCGAAGCTGTAGGCGACCTAGAACCACAGAATGCCAGACAGAAGAATCCCGCTGCCGTAGAATTAGGGCGTGCTGGTGGCTTAGTTGGTGGGAAAATGCGCGCAGCCAAACTAAGTGCTGAACAGCGATCTGAGATAGCAAGAAATGCTGCTCGCAAACGGTGGAATAAATAATATCTTAGTGGAGAAAATGTATATTGGCACGCAAATCCAGCGCTACAAAATCCTGTAAGCAAGAAGCCTGCTCGTTAATAAATGCTGATAAGATTAATCCTCAGCCCGAGAAAACACTTACTCGTTATCATTTAATGATATTGCAGGCAGGAAAAGACGATATCAGCAGTGGATTATTCGACCAAGTGCAAAACCTTTTGGACAGGACGATAGATACTACTCCAAACGAAACAATTATAGATGTTTGGTTAGATTCTCCTGGTGGTATTGCTGATGCTGTATATAAACTAGTGCTGGAATTGAGAAACCGTTGTGTTAAATTGAGAACGGTTATTTCAGATTATGCCAAGAGTGCAGCAACCCTGCTAGCATTAGGAACGGATGAAATATTTATGGCTCCTGCTGCTGAATTGGGCCCACTAGATGTTCAAGTTGGCCACCCTGATAGAGAAGGTGTTCGCATATCCGGGCTAGATGTTCGAGACTCGCTGGCATCGCTTGGGCGCACTGCAATCGACTTGGTTGTGCAGGGCGGAGCGACAATAATTTCATATACAGGTTTACCTAGACACGAGGTGCTTCATGAAACACTTCAGTTTATGGCGCAGTTTTTGCAACCCGTAATGTCTAAGCTAGACCCTCATCTGCTTCATCAAGCAGAGAGTCAAATAAAAATTGCTGAGCATTATGCACTTCGCATGTTGAGAGCGCGTAATATAACCGAAGATAAGTATATAAACGAAGACAGAGCGCGGGCACTGCTTAGGCATCTAGTTCATGACTATCCAGCACATGGATTCGTAATTGGACGTGATGAAGCATTGGAACTAGGGTTACCGATACAAAATGCCGAATGCTATGATAGGTGGCAAGAAGTAAGAGCATTGTATATGATGTTTCGGCAGAAAAACCAAACTATAATTGACGTTTGTCGCGATACAGATTTAGATAAGAATATAACGGAGGAAGAAACTGACAATGGATCAGACACGGCGGAAGAAGCAAACACAGACAATAAAGGATGAAGCAAAAACATCTAACAATACCCGCTTGTATGATGATCTTTTAACTGACATCACTGATTTAATGCGTGGTGCCGTCAGGAGTCCTCTTGGAACCTACCCTGAGCGTGACTCCCAGGTAAAAGCTGTTTGGAGATCAGCAGAATAATTACTACTTCATTTCTTTTCTCAAATATTTTCTATTAAACTGACTAGAATGCTTGACTAAGCTTAAGCGGTCAAGTATAATGTCAGTATGAACAAGCTCAACACACAACAAAGAATCCAAGTAGTAGCCGCATTGGTAGAAGGTAACTCAATACGTTCTACCGTCCGCATGACTGGCGTAGCCAAGAATACAGTTGTCAAACTCCTGGTTGATCTTGGCGAAGTCTGTGGTCAATATCAAGATGAAGTTATGCGAAATCTCCCTTGTAAGCGTCTTCAGTGTGATGAGGTATGGGCATTCTGTTATTCCAAGCAAAAGAATGTTCCTGACGAACACAAAGGCGAGTTTGGCTATGGTGATGTATGGACTTGGACGGCAATAGACGCTGATACCAAACTCATTCCTACTTGGCTTGTTGGTCTTCGTGATGCTGAGTGTGCTAGTGCGTTCATTGAAGACCTTGCGGGAAGGCTTGCTAACCGCGTTCAATTGACCACGGACGGCTTGAAACTCTATCTGGACGCTATAGAGAATAGCTTTGGCGGGGATGTTGACTATGCTATGCTCGTAAAGATGTATGGCAATGAGCGGCCTGGTGAAGCTCGATATAGCCCTGCAGAATGCACCGGGACAAAGAAACTTACCATCCAAGGAATGCCTTACAAGAAAGATGTTTCCACATCGTTTGTTGAGCGTCAGAATCTTACAATGCGGATGTCTATGCGGAGGTTTACCCGCTTAACTAATGGATTCTCTAAGAAAGTCGAGAACCTTGAAGCTGCCGTTGCGTTGCATTTCATGCACTACAACTTCTGTCGAGTGCATCAAACGTTGAAGAAAACTCCCGCAATGGCGGCGGGACTTGCTAAATATCCTTGGACTATTCAGGATATAGTTAGCTTGCTCGAAAATAAAGAGAAATCAAACTGACCCACTACCTAAAGATGACACATTCCCACAAATGCGGTATAATTTACCACGACATAAATAGCGTCATTGATCTGGGATTTCAATATGGAGAGGTGCCAGAGCGGTTTAATGGAACGGTCTTGAAAACCGTCGTGCCTCCGGGTACCGTGGGTTCGAATCCCACCCTCTCCGCCAAAAAGAGCCTGCTTCGGTTATATGAAGCAGGCTTTATCTATTTATGGCTTAACGCAATAGCCAGCTTACTAAGTCCATCCGCCAGCCTTGGACCTGGCCGCACCAATAGATCGTTGTCGATTACAAATACACGCCCATGCTTTGCCGCTGAGGTCTGCTTCCACGCAGGGTCTGTGAGGAAGTAATGTACGTCCTGCTTTTGGCCCGTGATTATTACATCAGGGTTGCGTGAGATGGCAAGCTCTTTTGAAAACGTTACAAACCCAGGGCGCCCGTCATGCGATATGTTCTTTGCATGTGCAAGTCCTATCATCTCATCTACGAAGGTCTTTGGTCCGGCTGCCCAAAGTGGGTTTGCCTGGATTACTACCAGCACATTTTCCGGTTTCTGCTTCGCTCGGCTGGATTTGACTTGCGCAATCTTGCGTTTCATTTTTGCAACAACCGACTCGGCTGTTTTCGGACGACCGGTAATCTTGCCTATCGTGCGGATATCTCGCATTACTTGGTTAAGTGTTTTGGGGTCAACTGCAAAAACCTTGAGGCCGAGCTTTTCAAGCCGTGTGATCACACCGGCATTGATATATGAGTGCGCTATCACCAGATCTGGCTTTAGGGCCAGCACAGTCTCGGCGCTGATGTTCATATCACCAACTATTTTCTTTTTTGCGGCTTTGGGAGGATAATTGCAGTACTTAGTTACTCCGACCACTCGTTTCTCAAGCCCCAATGCATAGAGAATCTCGGTATTGCTGGGCGCGATTGATACAATGCGCATGGGCTTTGCTTTAATGGTAACGACCTTGCCCCTGGCATCTTTCACCTTCATCGGGTAATTGGCATTTGCGGCTGTCGATAGAGCAAGTATGCAGACTAAGGTTACAATGACCAAGCGTAATTTCAATGCTGATATCCCCTTACTTTGGTGTGGCTAGTTTAGTCAGGTCGGATACTTCCCTCTTCGTCAGAAATCTGTATTGGCCTTCGCGCAAGCCCTTCAGGTCGAGTGAACCGAGCCGGACACGTGCCAGCTTGGTTACTTTGTGGCCGACTGCCGCCAGCATACGTCTGACCTGCCGTTTTCTGCCCTCGTGAATAGTGATCTCCACAGTGCTGGTATTTGTTTTTTGTGAGTGCGAGATGAGCACAGCCTTTGCAGGAGCAGTCCTGCCGTCTTCAAGATCAATGCCAGTCCTCAATTGCCTGAGTTCATCGGGTGTCACTTTGCCCCTGACCTCGGCAACATATACTTTATCGACCTCATGCGACGGATGCGTCATAAGGTGAGCGAAATCGCCGTCGTTTGTGAGGATCATCAGTCCGGATGTATCGACATCGAGCCTGCCGACGGGATACAGATATGCATCTATTGCGCTGACAAGTTCGACCACAGTGTTTTTTGCGAACTTATCAAACCGCGTGCTTGTGTAACCGACCGGCTTATTAAGCAGGATATAGAGCTTTTCTTGACTGGGATCAATAAGATTGCCGTCGAGGCTTATCTTGTCTTTATCAGGATCGGCTTTTGCTCCAAGTCGGTCAATGACTCTGCCGTTTACCGAGACTCTACCTGTAACGATCAAAGTCTCGCAGTGACGCCGTGACCCTACGCCTGCGGCGGCGAGTATTTTTTGCAATCGCTGTTCCATATTTTCCACCCACCACCAAACACGCCAGGATCAATCCACTCGTTCCGGCAAAGCCCCAGAACCTGCGCGCCAAGCTGATTTGAATATCGCCAACTGTCTGAAGATCGATGCTTCCCGCAGTATGACCATTGACATATGCGACCATTTTTCCGAGTCTGTCGCCCTGGCTGACTGGAGCCTCTATAGGCTTCAGAGTCATCTTAGTCGTAACCGCTGCCCCTGTTTTGGGAATGATTACTCTGAAATCACTTTTCGTGTGAAGTGCGACAGTCTTCTGCGTGCCGCCATTGACAGGTGCATGTCCACAAACACTGTTTGAACTGGTGACGCTCACAGGCATATAATTTGCAAATGCGTAGTCCATCATCGCGGCTGTGTCGTGTCCTGCGTTGTTGCTCTTCAAAACTGCCGATACAATACGCCAGCCGTCTCTGGTGGCGCTGCCTACATAGCAGTACCCTGCCTGCTTGATATAGCCGGACTTAATTCCGTCCGCGCCATAGTAGTCTTTCATAAACCTGCTTCGACAGAAAACCACCATGTCCTTTTTGTTGATTGTCCGCGATGACAGAACATATTTGCGAGTATTGACGACTTCATTGAAAATCGGGTATTTCATAGCGTATCTTGCCATCAGGCAAAGGTCGTAGGCAGACGAGTAATGCCCTTTGGCGTACAGCCCGTTTGGTGTCACGAAGTGAGTGTCCCTGCAGCCGATCTCACGGGCCTTTTTGTTCATCATCACAGCAAACTTGGACGTGCTGCCTGCAATATGCTCGGCTGCCGCAACCGCCGCATCGTTGGCCGAGCGGATCATCATGCCGTAAAGCAAATCTCGGACAGTGATCTTCTCGCCGGGCTTCAGATGGATTGAGGTGAATTGAGTTTCACTGGCCTTTTTACTGGCGGTCACGATATCGTCCATCTGGCAGTTTTCAATCAGCAGGATCGCCGTCATCATCTTTGTGGTGCTTGCATTCGGTCTGCGCAGATGCGCATTCTTTGAGTAGAGCACGACCCCGGTCTGCGGGTCCATAAGCACTGCGCAGGCAGCATTCACTGCCGGCTTTGCCGACAGAGATGACTTTATCGGCGGAACATTTGCGTTGTGCTGAGACCGGCCGTCATCGAGATGCAGTGTAATTGTCCTGTTTTCCGCGTTCAAGACAGAGGAGCAGACAGATAATACTATTATGAATAAAACCGCCCACACACGGCGGATGGGAACTGTATGCAACATAAATCACCAATAGACGGTTATGCGTTGTTGTCATCACCTGCATCAGAAGTGTCCTGGTTGAAGAGGTCTCTCTGAGCCTCCAGGGACTTCACTTCTTCGACTGCAAGCATATCTATATCCGGCAGTTCGGATATGTCATTTAGCCCGAAATATTCCAAAAACTCAGGCGTGGTCGCATATAATATCGGCCTGCCGGGAGTCTGTTTGCGTCCTGCTTCCTTGACCAGGCCACGCTCCGTCAATGTTTTTATTACCCCATCGACCGCAACTCCACGCACCGCTTCGATCTCGGGCATAGTGCACGGCTGCCGGTACGCCACAACCGCAAGGGTCTCAAGCGCAGCTTTGGAGAGCTTTCGCTTGGCGGGCTGAAGGATCAGTGCGCAGTAGTCGGCATACTCGGGTTTGGTGCAGAGCTGATAGCCGCCAGCGACTCTCATAAGTTGGAGCCCGCGATCCTCAAGGTCCGATTCGAGCAACCTGACAGCTTCTTCGACCTTGGACTCTTCCAATTCGAGCGCGCCGGCCAACTGCTTTGCGCCCAGAGGCTCATTGGCGACAAAGAGCATGCACTCAATTACACCCTTGAGCCTGCCGTTTTTGTGAAGTGGGATGTCTTCTGCTTCGGTCGATTCGCATTGGCTGGAGTCACCGTCGATAAGAGCGGCGGCTGAGTCGATATCTGCTTGAGTCTGCTCAGGCTCTTCACGTTTTTTGGACGGCCTTCGCGAAAATAGCGCAGCCAGGCCGCGCCCCTTCTTCGGCTGCTCGTTATCTTGGACCAACGCGACACCAGTTACGGCATCGGACAGCTCGGCGACAGTCACCTCTGCTGCCGGCTGAGCCGATACGACTTCTCCGATCTCGGATTCAAGCTCTTCAAGTGTTGTGTCTCTATCGTCCATTTGACTCCATCGCAGTGATCTCAATAGGCAAAAAAGCAGATTTCTGCTTTACTTTTACAATATGTGATTTCAATAGCTCCAGCAGCGCAAGAAATGTGATTACCACTTCAATACGGTTTATCGAGTCGTCAAACAGCTCTTCAAACTTGAGCTGACCTGCGGCCTCGATCAGTTTGCGCTGAATCTCGCGCATGCGCATACGTACAGTGATTTTGCGCTTTTGGATGCTTGTGACCTCTTCCTCACCGACATCAGCAAGTATGCGCTGCAAGACCGAAAGCAGATCAACAGCCGTGATGTTCTCCAGATCGAATGTGGGTTTGAGATCAAACGGAAGCTCGGTAGCTCCTCTCACAAACACCCTTGCACGCTGCTCTTCGCGCTCCTTAAAAATTTCAGCAGCACTCTTAAACCGTTCATATTCAATCAGCCGCTCGACAAGTTCAAGCCTCGGGTCAATCTGTTCCTCTTCAAGCTCGGAGGCATCTTTCGGATCCTCCGGCAGCAGCATCCTGGACTTGATCTCAAGCAGAGTGGCCGCCATTACGAGCCATTCGCCCGCCAGTTCAAGATCGAGCGACTCCATTAGGGATAAATACGCCAGATATTGCTCGCATACCTTTGCAATTGGAATGTCGTAGATGTCGATCTGGTTCTCGCGGATCAGGTGCAGCAGCAGATCGAGGGGTCCCTCGAACGCCGGGAGAGTTATGTTATAGTGGTTTTCCTGGGTTTGTGCAATATTCACCACAAGTCTCCCTCACCTGAAAGTCATCACTAATAGGATATCGCATTCTTGAGTTTAGCTCAAGTGGCATCACCCAATAAAATGTGTGAGACGAAGCATGTTGCATCAGACAAAAGCTTGAAGCCGCATAAAAATATGACACTGGGCTTACTGTCAGTTATTGACACTAATACCGAGTTGACATATAATGACAGCGAAGTTCATCATTCCGCCTTGAGAGTGCACGATGCCCCGGCTCAAAGATGACGTTAAATGGTCAGGATTTTCTATTGTTGAACTACTGCTTGTATGCGCAGTGTTGGCAATTCTTGCACAGGTTCTATTCCCCCTCTTTTCACAGGCCAAAAAAATTGCCTTCCGTACGCAATGCGCAAGCAATCTGAGGCAGTTTGCGGGAGCATTCATGGCTTATTCTCAGGACTGGAGCGGTTACTGGCCATGCCCGGGCGGCAAATACGGCAACATCTCTTACTGGGCACAAACAGGCAATGGCGGCCTGCAGAGATATCTGCCGCAGCGTGGAGTCAAATCGGTATGGTGCTGCCCGATGGTGGACGACTGGAACGGCAGTTTTTCTCCACGCAGTTACTCCATGAACTCATATCTGCGCACCCCTGCGGATGTGGAATACAACGACGGCGTCAATGACTGCACCAAAATTGTAAAGGGAGTGGATACATGCAAAATCATGCGTCCCACCAGGACCGTTCTACTCTATGAAGGCAGATACTTAGCCAACGATGCGAACATCAATCTGGACTACATATATCGCTGCGCCAACTGGTATTACGTGAGCGGTTATGCGGAAAAAACCCCTTGGTCCACAAAGTCCGACCGCCCCTGGCATGGCCGCTATAACAACTATTTATACTGCGACGGCCATGTGATTGCGCGCAGACCCGGCCTCTGGACCATACGCAAATACTCCACATATTCCGAGATGTATGAGTGGTATGTAGACAAAGGCGCATACGAATCTTATTTCACAAAAAATATAGAAAAACAGGTTCCGCGTGACTGACGGCTTGTCTTTCACAACTGCTCGTTTTATACTTGATTTGACATGAACACTTCAGGGCTCGTTGATTCTCACATCCATCTGACTGATTTCGACCCCGGCACCGACATCGCCGCACTTGTGGGTAAAGCCGCCGCGCACGGTGTCAGCCATATGGTCTGTAATGCCACGTCGGAGTCTGACTGGTCAGCCGTGCTCAAGGCAGCCAGCGATTGCCCGGGTGTAATCCCCTGTTTCGGGCTGCACCCATGGTTTGTGATGCGCAGGTCCGGCCAGTGGCTTATCAAACTGGAGGAACTGATTAAGAATAACGAGTGCGGCGTTGGCGAGATGGGGCTTGACCGGTGCGCCGACCTGCTGGATAAAGATGCTCAGGAAGAGGCTTTTCGAGCGCAGCTTGACCTTGCATATAGATACTGCCGACCTGCAATGGTCCACTGTGTCAGGAGTTGGGGATGGATGATGGACGTTCTTCGGAGCACGCATCATCTGCCTAAAATGGTGGTGCATGCCTTTGGCGGATCGGTCGATATGATCAAAGCTCTGGCGGATATGGGAGCCTACTTCTCATTCTCGGCAACCGTGTTGAATGACAACTTCAAACGCGCTCGCGCTGCACTGCTATCTGTGCCGCCGGACCGTCTGCTTGTGGAGACTGACGCGCCCAATATGATCCCGCCGGAACCATTCCGCCTTGAAAGGATTACAGGCACAAGCGGCGAGATGAACCACCCGGCGAATCTCGCTGCCATAACGGACGGGATAGCCAGTCTGCTCGGTGAGAGCCCCGATGCGCTCAGAGAAATGTTGTGGAACAATGCCTGTGATTTTTTTGGTGACTTACTAGATAATGACACAGCCGAATGAACGCTTTACAAGAATAGAACTAATGCTTGGAGCCGATGCCTGCACCCGGCTTAGAGACTCGTCCGTGACCGTGGTAGGGCTGGGGGCTGTCGGTGGTTATGCCGTAGAGGGTCTCGCCCGTGCCGGAGTGGGCAGGCTCAGGCTCGTGGATTTCGACAAAATTGCCATAAGCAATGTCAATCGCCAACTGCTTGCCCTCACATCCACGCTGGGACGCAGCAAGTGTGAGGTCGCGCGTGAACGTGTGCTGGATATTAACCCGGAATGCCAAGTTGAAGCTGTCTGCGATTTTCTGGACGGCAACACGGTGCTTAACCTGATAGGCGAATCACCAGACCTCGTGATCGACGCAATAGACGCGCTGAACCCGAAAGTCGAGCTGATATCGACATTGCGAAGTCGTGAAATTCCGCTTATCTCGTGTCTTGGGGCAGCGCTGAGGTCAGATCCAACCATGATACGCACGGATACCCTCGAAAATGTGCATCACTGTCCACTTGGACGCACTGTCCGGCAGCGTTTAAGGAGGCGGGGAGTGCCGATTGACTTTCCATGTGTCTTTTCTGATGAGCCACTGCCCAAACCTCTGCCTATAGCGCCGCCCATACGGGTGATAAATGACGACCGCATCATAGAACGCGGCAGAGCCAGAAACACACTCGGCAGCATGCCGACCATTACCGGCATTTTCGGCCTGGCCGCTGCCAATCTGGCTATACAAATGCTTGTCGCCAAATCGGAATAAGACTATCCGCCCGGACCAATTACTTCCACTCTGGTCCCGATAGGAGCCATGGCATACAGCTCACGAGCGTTATACTCAGTCAAACGGTTACAGCCCGATGACGCCGGTCCGCCTAGATACTCGTACATGTCCGGGCTGGTCGCGTGTATAAAGTGCCCGCCGAGATATCGCATCGCATGCGGCATCGGCACATCGAAGAGCCTTGACCAGTAGTTTGGTATTTTCGCCAGCACTCTAAAGACCCCGGCATGATCATGAGGAATGTTCAAGTGTCTGCTTGGCGGCAGCCACAGGTAATTCCGAGATGAACTGGATATATATGCGTGAGTGATCCTCTGATTTTTCTGCACATATAATCGCTGATTTGTCCGGTCATGCAGATCGAGGTAGATCCCATCGGCAAATCTATAAGCCATGACAGCCGGTCGAAAAGCATATTTGCGTTCATCCGCTGCAGTAATCTCACCTGAGCCGTCATACCCTTCCACTCTGATAATCATCCCTATAGAATCGATCCAGGGTAATCTCCAGTCTACTCTGCTTTCGTTTGCCGGAACATTGTCCGCGATAACTATATCGAAATCTCCTCGATAAGTTTCTCCCAGTGGAGTTCGAGTTCCATAGGCAATGACACTTATACTTTCGAGTCCGTTTGCATGCCAGCTTATCGAGTATGTTCTGCCTTCGATCATTGCTTGGCGGTTCGGGCCGGTTAATACCACCTTTTGTCCAAATCCCGGAGCCGCTGATGCAATGATCCAAAATAAAATAATCACTGCTCTCATCGCCGCACCTCCGATGACAGCCATATGATATTTACCCACAAGAAGACATGATCTGCGAAGCGGGCTAATATGTTAGCCGGGTGAGGTTTTGCCGCTTTGCGAGAGGATCTGGTTCCACAGCTTCCGTCCGAATTGGAGCATGGAGCCGTTTGGAAAGCGTTTTGCCATCTCGTTCAGACAGACCTGTGCATTCTTTTTGTCATTGAACGATGACCAGTAACAGACTGCCGCTCTATAAAGCGCCGCTTCAGCATCGGGACCGGTCGGATATTTCTTGAACAGGTGGTTGTAGATTTGTATAGCCCGCGTATGGTCACCTGATTGGTCGAGAGTGCCTGCCAGATGCAGTAGATGGACAGGCTTATATATATCCGCACCGCCACGAAGATCAGTAAGATAATATCCGACAAGCGCAGGGTCTTTGTCTATCAAAGCCACTCCTGCACCGGTCATAGCAGCGTCGATTGCCGACTGCTGGCCGTTTCGTAGAGCGACCTTAATCAGCGCGCGAATCATTTCCGGGTTACAGTTGTCCTCTTTGGACATCGTCTCCAGAGCATGCAGCGGAAGCATAGAGAGGTCTTTCATTTCCGAATGGATGGCTTTTGCATCGGATAACTCGGATGAGTCTCTTTTTATGCGCATAATTAAGCACAAAATTGCTCCCGCCGCTCCTCCGCCGACATGAGCAAAATTCGCTACTCCACCTTCGACTCCCATACTCCCGAACAGCAGCCCTTCACCCACGTCCATCAAAATATACAGACCTATGATCCAGATGGCCTGGACTTCCCATACACCATGCCATATCCAGCCAAACCAATAGAAGACGCAGACTGTGCTCCATGAAAACAAATACCAATACGCGCCGACCACTCCCATAATGCATCCCGACGCGCCAATTCCAAGCCCGGTATGGCCTATAAACGCCGTATCCAGCATGGCCTGCAATATATCGCCGAATAGTCCTGTAGCGAAGTATAACAAGATATATTTTGGAATCCCGAGTCTATCCTCGACCGGAGGGCCGAACACCCACAAGAACAACATATTGCCGATCAGGTGAAAAGGATCGGCATGTAGAAAGCAGGCGCAGATGAAATTTACTGCCGGAGATGCGCCAAATGCAAAGGCATAACTTGTTACCACTTCTTCCCTAATCTCGATCAAGCTGTTGGTGGTAAAAATATAAACCAAAATGTTTATTGCAATGATGCAGATTGTGGCTACAGGAAATCTTTTGGGTGGGTTTTTGACACGATAAGGCAGCAGCATGTCCCTTCCTCCAGGAAACACCCTCTTTTTGGGGCGTTTTTGCCGCATATTGCCCGGCTGCTTGCTGATTGTAACACAAAGAGAACCGGCCAATCAATTTTATCGCTTCAGAAAAAAATTATATCAGCCTGCTAAAAATGCGAGGTTTGGCACGATTCTTGCCGATATAAAAGATGAGAAAATCATCTTTTCTCCTTCCTTAAAGTGTTGTGGCTTATATCCGCTTTGAGAGCTCCAAGCTCTACAAACGGCCCGTTGGCGATATTGCCGGCGGGATTTCTTTTTGTACGGGCATAGAGGGATTCTTCCGAAACGCATATAATCATTCTATATGCCTGTAAAAACAATCGGCCTTCTAACAAGCGGGGGAGACGCTCCGGGAATGAACGCCTGCATCGCCACCATTGCAGCGCGTGCTGAGAAGCTCGGACTGGAGGTGCGCGGGATATTCCGCGGGCTTCAGGGGCTTGTTAATGCCGATACGATTCCCATAGGCGTCGAACTCGAGGGTCTTGCCAGGCGCGGCGGGAGTTTTTTGGGCACATCACGAAACGGCAGACTCGAATCCAAGCTCATTGATATGGGTATCGAGGAGGCTATGAAGCACTGTGGTGTCGATGGTCTGATCGTCCTGGGCGGGGGCGGCACCCTTGAAGCGCTGGGCAAACTTGCAATAGGCGGCGCACCTATAATCGGAGTGCCCTGCACGATTGACAACGACATTTTCGGCACCGACTATGCCCTGGGTTTCGACTCAGCGGTCAATAAGGCGCTCAGGGCAGCCGACGAGATAATGGACACTGCCGAGAGCCTTTCCGAACGCGTTTTTATGATAGAGACCCTTGGCGGCAGAGCCGGTCATATGGCTCTCGAGACCGCATACTCTGCCGGAGCCGATGCAGTGTTTGTACACGAAGTGGAGCCCGGCATCGATGCGGCAATCAATAAAATAAAAACCAAGATGGACGCCGGAGGCACTCATGGGCTTGTCGTCCTGTGTGAAAACCTCGGCCTTGAAAGCATCGCAAGACAGCTTGAAGAAGGAACCGGCAGGCGCATAAGGATCACCGTCCTCGGCCACACACTGCGCGGCGGAAACCCCACATATTTCGACCGCAACCTTGCCCGCCAGTTTGGTGAGACGGCCTTCGATCTGCTCGTCTCCGGCGAAACAGAAAAGATGGTAGCCTGCGTCGGCAAAGATATTGTTTCAGTCCCTCTGGAGCATATAGCAGGCAAAAAGAGAGACCTCGATATGCATAAATACGATTTCGTCAATCAGCGTTGATCTGTCTCCAGTCGGCCGCATTTCTTCCCGATATAACTATAGATCAGATACTATAGTAACAAGAGGATCGGAAGATGCATGTTGAATGGACAGTTGAGATGTCCGTTGGGATCACTGAGATAGATGACCAGCATAAAGAACTGATAAGAAGATCAAACGACATTCTCAACGCGGTAATCGCCGGGAAAAGCATTGAAGAAGCTGAGCGGACCATTGCCTTTGCGCAAAACTATCTGGCCTGCCATTTTCAGACGGAAGAGAAATATATGATGCGCTACGGCTATCCTCAATATGTCAGCCATAAAGCCCGGCATACACTCTATTTGATGGAGTTTTCCGGCATCAAACACAGTTTCCAGAGCGGTGATCCCGACTCAACCCTGGCTCATGTAAGTGACAAACTAATCGAACCGCTCATCGATCACATCAAACAGGAAGATAAAGCCCTCGGTAATTATATCTATGCCACAAAGCAGAAAATAGCCGCCTGAAGGCTAGAGCCGCCCCAACATATCCGCCGCCGCCAGAATCGCTGCTTTCATGCTTACGGGATTTGCGATACCTTTCCATGCGATATCCAGAGCCGTGCCATGATCGACTGAAGTCCGCAGCACCGGCAGACCCAAAGTAGCGGTAACAGTGCCGTAGAAGTCGCGTGTCTTAGCCGCGATGTGCCCCTGATCGTGATAGAGCGAGATAACGCAGTCGAACTTGCCTTCGAGCGCCATATTAAAGACCGAATCTGCGCCTATAGGTTCGCTGACCCGAATTCCTTCCTCAAGCGCAAGTTGGACAGCCGGGATCAGGTATTTCTCCTCTTCGTCGCCAAACTGTCCTCCGTCGCTTGCATGCGGGTTCAGAGCGGCAAGCCCGATAGTCGGGTTTTTGAACCCGAATCCAGTCATGGCCTCATGAACACGCCTGATGAATTTGTGGACTCTCTCGGTTGTGACATAGTCTATCGCCTGCCTGAGGGACAAATGACGTGAGAGAAAGAATATGCGCATGTTTTCCGTGATGAAAAGTGTGAGCGGATTCGGTGAGTCCAAATAAGCTGCCAGCATCTCAGTATGCCCGATATATTCGACCCCGGCAAGTCTAAGAGACTCTTTATTTATCGGGGTAGTTGCAATTGCATCTATCTCGCCAGCCAGACCAAGCTCACATGCCCGCTTGACGAATGCATTTGCCGCAAGTCCCGCTTCGGCACTGAGTCTGCCCGGCTCGATGTCCTGCATACCGGGTGTCTCTACATGCACCACTTCTATGGTGCCAAGCTCACCTGTCGCATCAGTCGGTGAGTCTATAGTTATGATAGGGGCGCTCTTGCCTACTGCCTGTGCGCAGCGTCTCAAAATGCCGGCATGCCCGATCACGACAGGCACACACTGTTGGTATATCTCCTCATTTTCCAGCGCACCAAGCACAATCTCCGGTCCGATGCCCGCCGGATCACCGAGAGTTATTCCTATGATGGGTTTTCTATCCAAGCCTGCCCTCCTGTAACGATTGCCATATTATACAACGTTATCAGGGCTGTGCAAACATAGAGATCAGGGCGAACACATGTATAAATGTTTTGTGATGGTGTTCAAACAAACCATCGTTGTTCATACTTTCGTTACTCGTGCGTTTGCCCTGACATAGAGGGGGGTCCGTTGCGCACGGACCCCGGTTTGTGGTGTCACTTGCCGCGGCGGAGGAGCCTTGAAGATGCGGCAAAGCCTAGCATAGAGAACAAAGCTATCATAGAAGATGGTTCGGGGACGGCCTGCAGTTCACAGATAAGAGTATGGCTGTTCCACGTCGAATCATAATAACTGCAGCCGACAGCAATCTGGCCTTCAGAGCGGCTGCGAACGAATGTCAGGTAGGGATAATATGTATTATCGGCGCTGAATTCAGCGATGGTGCTTACAGTGCCGTCTTCGAGTATATTTACTGCGGGAGTGGAAGAGTTGTCGGTAATCAGCAAATTGCCGCCCGAATCGAATGCAAAACCATATGCTCCATCGATTTGAGCAACCGCTTCGGCGTCGGCCTCACCAAGCACACCAGCGCCGACTGCAGATGCAACCTGACTGCTTGTCCACTTAAGCACCTCTGTAGGCAGTGAAGAATAATCACTGGCGACATGACCGGGCGCATAATATAGATTGCCCTCGCCGTCAAATGCCAGCGGGCCGGAGTAGCCGTCAGCAGTCGCGATTGTGTCCAGACTGCCGTCTGTCCCCAGTTTATAGATACTGTTGCCTGCAACAACGAACGCATCATTGCCGGCAAAGTCCATATCATAGTTGCCGGAGAGTGTGGTGAGAGTGGTGGCAGACCCACCTGAAAGCGACATAGACATTATCCTGCTGCTCTCTGTACTCGAATCGCTGAAATAGAGTGTGCCGTTGTTCACTCTCACAAATGATCCGTATACGGCCGTCTCGTATGAATAGAATGTCTGTCCTGCCGTGCCGTCCCGCTTCACTTCACGGATCGAACAACCGTCATTAATCACATAATTGCCGTTGGGCAGAATATCGAATCCACCCAAAAACGCTGAAGCAGGCATATCAATTGTAATGTCCGTCACCGAGTAACCGGCGGCAGTCAGCACGCTTGCATTTACGCTCGATGATACAAACATGGCCAGCATGACCAAAATAAGAGTCTTTACAACCCTCTTCATTCTTTTTCTCCTTGTGCTTAATTTGTTTGTGACTGATATAATTCGATGTCAGATTGCGGATCGACTACCCGTATGAGCGTATCACCCTCCTCCCTGTCGCATATACCGGAGACAACCACATAATCATAATCCTCCGGCAGGCTGTAACTTTCGTCTGTCCACACAACGCGCGCATTGGCCGCCCCATCCGAGATTATGCAGTATCCCTGATCGCTGTCCGTCACCTTTCCCCAAGTTCGTATGAGCATCCCATAGGCCATGTCGGACTCCAGAGACTTAAGTGTCATCCCGAGCGGCTTTGGCTGTGAATCCATATCTATGAGAGATGTGCACGAAAACATCGGATCAGGGAGTATGTAATGACCGTCGCTTATAGACACATGCCCTGTAATTGTGAGCTTATCTCCCACTTCCACATATTTTCCGTCGACTGCAGCGGAGGTGTCATAGTCCACTCTAATCGCAGCCGTTCTATCTGGAGACTCTATATAGAACTTGTCTGAGAAGACTGCTGTCACGACCGCTTCAGTAATCAGAGCATAGTCCCCTGAGTCAATATGCTTTGCCTCACCAATGGTAATAGCCGGACGCACTGCCGAGACCGCGTCAATCTCAGCGGATATTTCGCCCAGGCCGGATGCGCTGTCACCGGCAACTGCATCGGTAAGACGCACATATTTGAACTCACTCAGCCCTGCCGGAATCTCATTGCCATTGGTATCCAGCGTGGGCACACCCGGAGACGACTCGACCACTGCGTCTGCAATGTCGAATGCATCACCGCCGCCGGAGACATAGTCAAAACGCAGTGTGTTATAACATTCCGGCACACTCGGACGTTCCGGCACGCTGTAGAGTTCTTCAGCCGTTCGGGTAACGGTGCAAAACGGATCATAAGATGCGCTGGAAGTCGGCAGATGAATCGAAGGCGTATACTCGGCATAACCGCTCAATACCGTTTCGGAAGCACCTGTATCCATCCCGCCGACCAGTTCCGACGGCAGGATATTCGGCCTTATCAAATACCAGTTGACGAGGTCATTGCTGATCTCGACGAATGCAACTTCCTGCCACCTGTAGCCCGGATCATATTCTGGAGCAATTGCGGTAATAAAATAGCAGTTGCTGAAGACAACGAAGTCCAGGCCATACGGGTTCTTAGGATTGTCCTGAACAGGCTCGCTGAAACCGAGTATTATCCAGCCGAGGTCATTGGTTGTGTCTCGGTCACCCAGGGTCGTCACATAACCCACACTTGCGCTGTGTTTTGGCGACCAAGGCTCATCAGCGCCATCGGGCGAGCCTATACATCTTAGAGGGTTGTTATAAAGTGGGTTATTCACAAACTGCCCTGGGCCGGGGCTATACCACAGCGGGTCATTTACTGCTATATCAGCGAACCACGTGTCGCGTGCATAGACCACACTGGGTACACAGAGTGCGCAGATACACATCATTGCCAATATCTTCAGTTTCACCATAATCATGTCCTCACTTATTGTCGAACAGTCTGTTATCTTCCGGGCCGAACCACCCAAGAGCAAACGCTTTGTTATTGCAGCGATAGATGTTTTTACCGGGTGCGGTCCATCTCATTCTCTGCAAACTGATATGCCCATCGCACCAGCCCACATTAGCCATGCCATTGTGTCGAAAATGAATGCTTGGGCTGGTTGTGGCAATACCCGGGCCGTCCGGGCTGACTTTGTATGGTGGTTCGGCGAATGAATATTCGATCACTGATTTTGTGGGACTTGCGGCCATTGCAGTGTCGGCAAACATAATGGTCATGGAAGGATGTGCAATGTCGCTGGTTGCGGATGCGATCTGATCGGCTTCTGGTCCCCAGTTGCGATAATAGGTCCCGCCGACGTAGAACTGATTATAGCCGAACCCTCCGCCGCCTAATTCAAAACCGTTTGCCGTGTTCACAAGTGTTGGGCATTCCTTTAGGCCGCCGGAACGCCCCATATATTTCCACAGGGGTCCCTTTGTGGGGTCGAATGAGGAATTTGCGTTTGTGCTTGTGCGCGTGCCGTGCCATCGGCAAAGATTGCTGCCTGCAATATCACTTGCGGCTGGCACATAGTGCCCATTGTTGTCATCAGCATATGAGATGACAGCCTGGACAAGCTGTTTGAGTTGAAGTGCACAACGAGTTCTTCGCCCCGACTCTTTGGTCGTTGCAAACACGGGGAATAACATAGCCGCCAATATTGCGATAACTGCAATAACCACCAGCAGCTCAACTAGAGTGAATCCATATATACCAAAACGGCCCCTCGGCCTGTTTCGGAAGTTTTCCTGGCCGGGAGCCTGATATGCGCTTTGTGCGCTGCTTGCCGCCGACATCTTTGCCTCCGAAGATGTTCGCCAAATAGCGTGCAGGCAGGTCTTCTGACTTCCGGATCTTTCTACCCCGGCTCCTTCCCAGCGCCAACAGCGCCAGTGGATAAAGCCGGATCGTTCCCGGTCACAGCGGCGGGCCCGTGACGGCATTTCACCGTCTTCCCTTTTCAGCCCCAATGGGGCAACCTTGCTCGCTAAGACTGATATAGATTTGTGTAATGGGAGTATATCATCGCCTGTCGGCTTTGTCAACAAAACCTGCAAATGGCTTACGAGGCAATCGCAATAGGATCAACCCAAATTCTCCTTGCTTCAAACTACCTAATTTTGTGTTGACAGTTGTAACTATGCCTGCTAGACTGCAGAGTGAGGTGAGGAAAGTGGCAAAATCCGCTCTGTTGATAAAGACTATCGAATTAATAAAGCAACAGCCCGGCATCACAATCAACGGGCTTGCGCGTCAACTGGGGCGGTCTGAAAGGACAATCTATAGATGGCTTAGCGAGCTTGCCGTCGAGCTTGCCACACCGGTCTACTGCAGTGATGGCGGCTATTATCTGAACGATTTATGCGGTGATGATACGCTGGATCTTGATGCGGAAGAAATTTTGGCATTAAAACTGAGTCTCAAGTCCTCACCATTCGGGCAAACATCACCTATCGGCAAGTATGCGCAGTCTGCCTGGAAGAAGATACGTAACGCTGTTTCATATGATGGATTGGTAGCCGCGCGAGATATGGCGGAAGCTCATAGTGTTCATGTGAATGCACCGCCATGTGACGTCAGTTCGGACATCCTGGACAAGATCGAGAACGGATTAAACAAACATCATCGTCTGCATGTAATATACTCTTCTCAAAAAAGCAATGCCGACAAAGAATATGTGATCGATCCATACGCAATTGTTTTCAGAAGACACAGTTGGTATGTCATCGCGGCGAGCCGGGAGCATGGCAAGGTCAGACAGTTCAAACTTGCACGTTTTCTCAGGGTAGTAGAAACTAATGAGTGTTTTGAAGTGCCACAAGAATTTGATGTGGACGATTATTTCCGCCTGAGTTGGGAAGCCTGGGCGGGTGGTGAGCCTACTGTCGTCAAGGTCAGATTCTCTCCAAGGGTTGCGAGGATTATAATGGAGTCCAGGCGGCATCCTACCCAGGTCGTCAAGCCTCGGCCTGACGGTTCCGTGATCTTTGAAGTATGCGTTGCGGGAATAGAAGAGATCGCAATCTGGATAATGGGTTACGGCAGAGATGCACAAGTTCTTGAGCCGCACTCATTGAGGAAATACATATACGAGCATGCCAAGGCGATGTGTGCGCTTTATTCAGATGCCGAAAAAAAAGTAGAACAATTTGTTGGCGGACTGACATAGAATGGCAGTTTGATGGGATATAATGCAGAGATACACTATAGTCGGTGAGGTGTGTAATGCAGTATCTTTCAGACGACCTCGTGCAGTATCTGCGTTCCCATAGGCTGGGAAAAAGACAGAAAGCATCGATCCGGGAGCTTGCCGCTCAATGCCGGCAAAGACACATCAGCATTGCTGAATATGCGGGTCAATATGTCAAACGATCCCTTAAAATCTCGGAATCTATCAGTAGTTCAACAAGGACTTCTTAGTTGAATTTACACAGGGCTCGAAGGAGTTACCCTCCGAGCCCTGCATTACTTCTCTGCCCTCCTTGTGATTTATGCGTTACGGTGAATACGGCACCGTCGGCGTTGTAGCCGGATCGGGCTGTCCAAGCGTCCTGTTCGGTATCAGGTATCCATTATCTGTAAATACGTTGAAGTCAACAAACGCATAGTTCGCGTTAATCTGTGACATGACATCCACCAGATCCTGGCAGCTGGTAAGGCCGACACTGGCTGGTGACGCTCCTCCCAGAACCAAGTAAGCATCATTGAGCACATTTCCTACCTTTCTGCCCTTATAAATCCCGCTGGCTATAGTAAATTTTTCCAAATCATAGCCAGGGGTTCTGGGCATCAGTCTGCGGTCGTTGTAGGCAATGTTCATCATCAGCGCAATAGTCTCACCGGCAAGTGAGCCGGCCGGAGTCGAGCTGTAAGGGCTGTCGTAGTTGTGATCCAGCTTACCGCATGCGCCTGTCTGCGGCAGGAACAGACAAAGGCGCGTCAGCGAGCCGGTCAAGCCTGTATAAGTGATGGTCTTACCTTTGCCGGCAACCATGGTGTTGTTGAGAGTTGTGCCGTAATAGCTGAACGTAGCAAAGGCTTGAGAGAATTTATTGTAGATCATTCCACCCGGGATGATTGTATTGTTCGGGTCGCAGAAGTCGTGCCAACCCTGCTGAGTGAATGTCACAGGCAGATAGCAGCGCCTGTTTGTGACCTCCTCTACAACACAAAAATCAACTCGCACATCGCATCCGGGTGGAAGTGTAACCTGTACTGATCCACCCGATGCCAGGATAAACGAGCTTCCGCCACTGCACTCCTCATCGCAATATGTAGTAACCTGCCATGCTTGAGTTGTCGGGTTCGGAAGGACCGGCGGCGTGATTGTATATAAACCTGACCTTAACCCTTCCGGCTCAACACTGATTTCCGGAACCTGGTAGAGGTAATATCCACTCGGCAGCGGATCAGCATTGACTGACGGTGTCGGGTATACATATCCGTCTTTCTCAAGGTCAACAAACGGGCTTGGAACGTACTCGGAAGTGTCAGGACAGAACAGACCCCACAATCTCGAGGGTTGATTGTTCCAGAAGTAATTGCAACCATATACCTGATTGCCTGTAACAGGCGGCGGTATGGTTATATCCAGCTCATGAGGATCGCTGAAATTGATATTCGGGCATGGCCACACGCTTGTGGCGACTGTTCCGAAATATTCTCCCGGCCACGGGTCAAGGTCACCATCAGCAGGTGAAGTATCGCACTCAGGCGGGTCAGCTGCCGGATTGTCCATCTTGATAACAAGGTCGTTCTCCCACTGGAAAGGACCGAATGAGTACGATCCATCGGGGTTCGTGACAGTCGGGTTCACAAATCCTGGTGCCAGGCTCGTAACAAGCGTTATGCCATCGGCTTTGTATAGAGCAACGCTCACGCCGCCGATTCCTTCCTGATCTGGCTGGAACGGGCTGATGCACGCAGAAGGAGGAACAGGCTGCGTGCCGCAATCCGGTGTGGGTTCCCATTCAGGTGGGTTCTGTTGGCCTTCTGGTCCGATATATTCAGGGTCGGTCCAGGGCCATGGGGCCTGATCCAGCAGTTTATAGCCGGTTATAATAACAGGCTGCCAGTTTCCAAATACCACATCATCATTCGTGCCTGGCGAAAGGTCCACCGTAATAGGATTTGTGTCCCCGTCAGGTGCAGTCTTTACCCATCCATCCTGAATGGTCTCCCTAATGTAGTACTGGGTTGTACCATCACAGTCTACTGGAACGGTAATATAGTCTGTGCATCCATCGACAAGCGTGGTTGCCATTTCCACAACATTACCCAAAGGTCTCTCGATAGTATACGACCAACCCGCCAGCCTTGGTTCGCCTGGGTCCTCTATGCCGTTTCCATTGAGGTCATGGAACTTGCATATCCTGAACCGTGCTGATGGAGACACAAGGAATGCAACCCGTGCTTCATCTTCAATCTTACGGGTGAGAGGTGAGCACCAGTCGGAATAGAACCTCAGGCGTCCGTAATAGCACCCGCATGGCTGTCCATCAGGGTTCCATTCATACGAATCCGCAATTGGCGATGCGGCGCACGTATAGTTTTGTGTCACTATCACCGCTTCAGATGGATCGAGGATTTCAAATGTGTAAGGTGAACTGCAGGTTGTCAGGTAGTTTATGGTCCAGTCGAATGTAATGGACTCCGCGCCATTGTTAAGTACCATAGACGGCGGTGCCGGGGTGCGATACAGGCATATTCCCTGTTGTGCCTGCGCAGTCGAGCAGAAAACCAAGAAAACGAGACATAGTGTAATTTTGTTTAAGTATCGCAACTTGATCTCTCCCTTCCGTAGAGTGTGTCGCTGAATTGGCGGTGTGCGCCGCCATATTGTAAATGCGGCAACCGGCCAATCAATCCTGTCTTGGGAGCATATACCCAATGGCAGATAGGCTGTAAACAAACAGTCGCCAATATAATTATATATAGCCCTGGTTGTCGCTATAACATCTTATTTAATGCGAATTATAAGGTGGGTCGCTTTGTTTTCAGGAGGGCAAGGACGTAGCAAGCGTGCATATAGCGAAGAAAGTGTGAAGTTGAATTTATTTCTGGAGAAGCCTCCAGGCAGTTTGCCTGGAGGCTGATCATTTCCTATTTCCTGTTATCGATTACCTGTTTCATTGCACTTATGTGACCCGGTGTGGTCCCACAGCAGCCACCAATCACGTTTGCACCGGCCTTTATCAAATCAGCTACATGCCCGGCCATATCCTCGGGTGTAGCCTTGAAGATTGTCTGGCCATTCTCATAGACAGGTTTTCCGGCATTTGCCTGTATCATAATTGGGGTATGAGGCAGCGCTTCGCGAATCTGCCCGGTAATCTCGATCATATTCTCAATGCCGTTGCCGCAATTCGCACCGACTATATCCGCCCCGGCCTCGACTGCCGTCTTTGCCGCGTCTGCGGGGGTTGCGCCCATCATAGTCCTGAAACCGCGAGCGCCAGGCTCAAATGTGAATGTGCAGATCACAGGCAAGCCGGTATTTTCCTTTGCGGCTCTGATGGCCTGAGAGGCTTCGATTACGGACATCATCGTCTCAATGCAAATTGCATCCGCTCCGCCTTTCGCAAGTGCAATGACCTGTTCTTTGAATGCGTTGTAGAGGTCCTCATTGGAAGCATCGCCGCCTTCGTCGTATGGAATCCGCCCCGTGGGACCGACGGACGCCGCGACATATCCACTTTCGCCCATAGCATCTTTTGCTATCTTTGCTGCAGCAGTGTTAATCTCAGCGACTCTATCTTCCAAGCCGTATTCTTTCTGTTTATAGCTTGTGCCGCCGAAGGAGTTGGTTTCAATGATGTCGCTTCCTGCTGCAATATACGATTCGGCTATGTCCTTCACCACGTCAGGATGCGTAATACACCAAAGTTCAGGTGATTCACCTGGCAGCAGTCCCTTGGCCTGCAAAAATGTGCCCATTGCGCCGTCTGAGACCAATATTTCCCCTGCGGCGAGTCTGTCAAGCATTGCTTTCATGTTGTCCCTCCAAAATAGGTAGAGGCATTATAATATACCCAGTTCCTCAACCGCATCCAGCCATAACCTTGCTATCAAAGCATGCCCGTTTAGTGTTGGATGGACGCCGTCTGCTGCCCAAAACTGAGGTTCGCGGCGGCATGCGGCCTGGGCAAAGAGTCCATCAAGCGGTATCAGGGCCGCTTCAAATTCCCTGGCGAGCTTGCGAACCACATGTATCTTCGGGTCCAGGTCCTCTCGCCATGCAAGCCGGTCATCAGGGTAAGGAAGCACGAACGGCTCCATCATAATAATGAATGCATCCGTGTTTTCGCGCGTGCGAGTCAAAATGTCACGATAGTCCTGCTCATACGCTTCGGCGGAGGTCGGGTCATTGCTGTCATAACGGCGCCAGGTATCATTGATGCCGATCAATATTGAAACCAAATCGGGCTTGATATCTATGCAGTCCGTCTGCCAGCGGGAGCGAAGGTCCCTGACTCTATTACCGCTGATTCCTCGGTTTACAAACTCGACCCTATCTTCAGGATATTTGGATGCATACGTCGCTGCGATCATCATCGGGTAGCCCAAACCAAGGCCATTCGGTTCCTGCAGCCTTGTGCAGTCCGTCACGCTGTCACCTTGAAAGAGTACGACCATGTCATTCATAGCAAAATCCTTCCAATAACAATTTAATGCCGGGCGCTTAAATTGCTAAACGCCCGGCATTATAAAATTAACGGCCTTTGTCGACCTACCTGCCGCCAAAGCCGGACATCTTGATGCCCTCGACAAAATATCTCTGGTTGAATATAAACAACAGGATCACGGGTATGACCGCCATCATCGACACGGCCATCATCTGGGTGTAGTTCGTGAAATTTACGCCGACGAAATAGTTCAAGCCGATTGGGATGGTACGGAGTTGTTCTGATATCGTGACAACCAACGGCCACATGAAACCGCCCCATGACCCCATAAATGTAAAGGTAGTAATAGTGGCGATAGCGGGCTTTGATAGCGGGATAACAACATTGCGAAGAATGCCGATATATCCGCAGCCGTCTATCTTAGCCGCATCTTCAAGTTCACCGGGCAGGCTCATGAAGAACTGCCTGAGCATAAATGTTCCGCCTGCGCTGAACATACCCGGAATAATCAATGCTGAGTAGGTATTGATAAGCCCGAGATGTTTGAATATAACAAAGACCGGGATCATAGTCACCGATCCGGGGATCATCATAGTCGCCAGATATGCAAGGAAGAGTCTGTCTCTGCCCGGGAAGCGAAGCCGTGCAAATGAGAAAGCAGCCATAATACTGGTTGAGACCTGTCCAAGCGTCACACAAACTGCGACATATATACTGTTGAGATAAAGTCTGGGCAAATTGACGGCATTCCAGGCATCCGGATAATTTCCCCACCAGGCTCTAACCAGCTTTCCGTCTACCATAGTGTCATGCCAGAAGAAATGTTCCGGGATCCACTTGATTCCGCCGGTCGTGGAGAAAACTTCACCCGGCTGCTTGATCGAAGTGCTCAACATCCACAAGAACGGGATGACCATAGAAATTGCACCCAAAGTCAGTATGACGTAGAGAAATATTTTCGTTCCCAACCCCAGCTTATTCATAACTCACCAACTGTCCACCTAATTTCCAGGTAATCAAAGTCAACATCAACACCACAATAAATATAAACCAGGATATAGCCGAAGCATATCCCATATTGAAGTTTTCAAAAGCGGTTTTGTAAAGATAGTACTCAAGTGTTGTCGTGCTGCCGACAGGTCCGCCGCCGGTCATAATCTTGGCCTGCATAAATCCACTCTGCATTCCCGCGATAACACCCATTATCATAATATAAAATGTGGTCGGGCTTATCATAGGCCATGTCACCGACCAGAATTTCTTCCAGCCGCTTGCGCCGTCAATTTCTGCTGCTTCATACATAGATCTAGGGACACCCTGCAGTGCCGCCAAATATAGAATTGCATTAAAGCCGCCGATGCTTCCCCAAAAGCCCATAAACATAAGTGAGGGTTTGGCCCAGCTGACCATTCCAAGCCAGTTGGGAGGATCACCCATGAAGTTACTCATTGTTACAAAGAAACTTCTGCCATATGCGGCAATTATAATATAAACTGCTGCGCTTGATAGTATGACAAGGATGCGGTAAAGCCACTCAGGCCAGTAGAATTTTAGCTTCTCGCATATCCACGACAGAAAAGAAAGCACTGAAGCAATAATACCGATTATAATTAAGCCGAAGACAGCCGCGCAGAATATGGTAAAGAGCATGGCGAGCGGTTTGCTCGCATAAATAACTGCGCCGGCGGATCTTATACACTGGTTCAACAGTCCCACTTCTGAGTTGAAGATATACTTCCACAGGATCAGCAGCGCCACACCTGCGGATACGGATGGCAGGAAATATACAGTCCTGAAGAACACCACTCCCTTGATCTTCTGGTTCAGCATCAAGGCGAGGATTAGGCTGCCGGCCATACCAAGCGGGATTCCCATCATCAAGAAAACGGTGTTATAGAGATATTGCCAGAAAAACGGATCATTTGGAACCAGATGACCGCCGTCATGTCGGAACCACAAGAGACTCCTGAAGTTGTCCAGCCCAATCCATATAGGCTTGGAGAAGATGTTCCAATAGGTGAATGCCATAAACAGCGACACAACAACCGGGATCGCAGTGAAGATTGCAAAGCCCAGAAAGTTCGGCAACAAGAAACCATATGCTGCCATGGTTTCGCGAAAAGCATTACTTGATAAGTCTCTCTTGGAGCTTTTCTTTTGTATATTAGTCTTTGACACTGCAGAGCCTCTCATTTCAGGAAATTGGGGTTTGCCAGGTTGCGGCGAATCACTTCGTTTATTTTCCTAGCTATATTGTTACAGGCGTCATCCGGTGACTGTCCCTCAAGCCACATCTTGTCCAGTTCAATATTGGTAATAGCAGCCTGGTCTGCGCCGGAAATATATGGTGACCACTCGATATCGCGGCCGAATTTAAGCTCGTCAATAAACAGTTGGTTCTTGGTTTCGTTGGGGTATTCCGGGTTATATAGATAGTCTTTTATTACTTCAGGTGAGTTGCGGGACGGAAGGCCGTCGGCAAAATCAGATATCAACTTCTGATTTTCCCTGCTCAAAATGTTGCAGAGAAACTTGATTGCGGTCTCTTTATTTTTGCATGCTTTCGGAATCGCATAGCACTTGCTGAGAAATGGCGCAGCTGTATACTTTCCTCGAGGATAAGGCGCCACGTCCCACTCCAAACCTTTTTGTACACGGAATTGAGGCACCATATATCTGCCGGTGATAACCATTGCGGCTTTGCTCTGAGCAAAAAGCAGAAATGCGCCGCCATAGCCACCCATCGAGGCCATACTACTCGTTTCCTCGCCGGTTGGAAGCACATGGTATTTCATCCTCAGATCATACCAATAACGAATGCCTTCCTTACATTCTTTCGAGTCCATCAAGCATTTCTTGCCGTCAGGGCTAAAGAAGCTGCCTCCATATTTCCAGATAAAGATGCATGGTATGTTGTCTACATACAAACCCTTTTGAACCGGCATTTTTCTGCCGTTTACAACTTTGTACACGGTAAGTTTTTTTGCCGCATCAATATAGTCGTCCCAGGTCCAGCCCTCTTTAGGATATGGCACTCCTGCTTGCCTGAAGAGTTTCTTATTATAAAACATATACATGTTTCCGCCGTTTTCAGGTATTCCAACGACCTTGCCTTTGTAGTAGACATAGGATTTCAACTGAGGCCAGAGTTCATCAACGGGAATCTTATACTTTTTGACATATGGTGTAAGATCAAGCAAAAGTCCGGTTTTTGCGAATTTATTGAGCTGATCGAGGGAATAGATGGTCATTATATCAGGGGGAACATTTCCGGCAAGTTGAGTAAGCAGTCTTTGAGATGCAGCATCCGGGTCGTTTATGACATGAATGCCAGGGTTATTTTTCTCAAATAATGCAATGGTAGTCGGTCTTATCGGATGCGGATCTACCACCCAGCGTATATTTTTTACTTTACTTGAAGACGGCTTTGCAGTGGCTGATAGATAAATACCAAAAGCAACGAGGAGAGCCAAACCGATAAACGGCAGCAATCCCTTAAGAAACGTCAGTAATGCCTTATTGATTCTCATACTCACCCTTATCCATTACCTCGGCAAAGAGGTGCTGTCCAGTCGAATGCTAATGCTATATTGCGCCAGTTGGTTGATAAATGCAATAGCATCGATGTAATGATAACACATGACTTTGTAGATATCCAGCAATATGAGATCAGATAAATGCCGAGAGAGGGTGCAACTGCCCATAGTATTGCCACCGATATGCATGCTTGCGAGCACTATTACTTCCCAACAAGAGAATATGGAGAATAGGGAGCAAGAAATAGTTTGCAATCGCCGTATAATCTGCCATAATCTTTGTTAGTATGCATACAATAAGTCGCTACTGCCAATTAATACTAACGCTTTCCTTCCTTGCTGCCATCCTCTGCGGCTGCGGTGGTGGAGGAGGCTCAGCAAGTTCGTCAGCCACAACTGAAGACCTCATCTATACTGAACAGGAAGCCGAGCAGCACGGCACATGGACTGTTCTGGTATATCTCGATGCGGACAACGATCTGGAAAGTGCCGGGATAAACAACTTCAACCAGATGGAAATGGTCGGTTCGACAAAGAATGTGCGTGTAATAGTCCAAATGGACCGGGCGCCGGGCTACGACTCCACAAACGATGACTGGACCGATACCCGTCGTTATCTGATTACCAGAGATACAAATACCTCAAAGATGGCATCGGTGCGGCTTGACGACTCTTTGGGCGAACTCGATATGGCAGACTGGCATACGCTCAAAGATTTTGTGGATTGGGGCACGAGCAAGTTTCCAGCCGATCACTATTGCCTCATCATATGGGACCATGGCTCCGGCTGGACAATCCGTCTTAATAGTGCGATTTCTCAATACAAGTATGTTGTTTCGGACGAAACAAACTCCAGCGGGATGAACGTGACCGATATTCCGCTTGCTCTGGCCGATGCGGATATCGACGTAATAGCATTTGATGCATGTCTGATGCAGCAGCTCGAAGTAGCGTATGAACTCAGAAGCTCGGCGGCATATATGGTCGGCTCACCCGCGCCCGAGCCTTCTCCGGGATATAATTACTCGGCAGTAGTGAGCAGGATGGGAGCTTCAACATCGCCGTTTGGCCTCTGCAATATTATTGTGGAAGAGTATGCCAAGGCTTATCCTTCTCCCAATCAGGGAATAATCCAGTCGGCGCTGGATCTGAGCCGAATTTCATCTGTGGCTGAAGCTGCAAGCAGCTTTGCGGATATATTAAGGTCACAGCAGCCGTCATATGCATACCTGCTTGCCGCTGCTCGTGATAACGCGCTGAACTATTCTTTGTGCAACGGCGGCAGCGACCGTGACAGTCTGGACCTGCTGGATTATGCCAACAGATGTGCCATGATTGTCGGTACATCTGCTGATGATGCATATGATGAGTTGAAACAGGCAGTTAGCGATGCGGTGGTTGCGGAAGCTCATAATTCGGACACTCCAAATGCGCACGGCCTTGCAATATATATGCCTGCCGCTCCGAGATATGATGTCAGATATAATATGCTGGACTTGGCTCAATCGACTTCATGGGATGAATGGATCCGTGCTCAGAGCCAATAGAATGCAACTCCTATGCAGGAAGAATGCCTGCAGCCATATAATGCACAACTGAGCGCTGAATGGTCTGAAGCTCTCAGCTATTCTGAAGGAGGGAACGACAATGCCCGAATGGACTCTCGTTGCAATAGCAATTTGCCAGATTATCACTACTGCATTGGTGCTGCTGACTGCAGCAGCGCTGGTTGTAGGCATTATCTTGATAAGAAACGCCATTAACCGTAAGGTCGACGAAGCCATGGCCAAGGTGCAGCCTATCATCAACCAGGCAAAGGCTGTTTCCGAACAGGTCAGGGAAACGGTCGATGAGGTCAGCGCGAAAGTCGATTCCATCATGGCCAGTGTCCAAAGCACGACAGGTGAGGTCACTTCAAAGATTGACTCGATAGTGGCCAGAGTGGACGATACTGTAGGCAGCGTTACCGGCCAGGTCAACTCCACGGTCGGCTCGATCATGAACAAAGCGGAGTCCACAGTCGATCAGGTGAGCGGCAGCGTCACCGGCGTCACAAAAAAAGTGGAGGATGCCGTCAGCCCTCAGATTGCGAATGCAGCAAATATCGTCGGGACCGCGGCCAGGTGTTATGAGATATTTCGTGATATTACAAAAAGCCGCCGAACAAAACAATCAGAGCCGAATGGAAAGGAAAAAGACAATTTAGATGGATAACACGGATTTAATAGAGTCAATCCCTGAAAACACACCGCGTTATAACGGCACACTGGCTTTATGGTATTCAGGGCATTATCAGTTGGACCCGCGAGACTGGAACAATGTGCGTGAGTTTAATGGCGAGCATCATCCACTGTATGGTTACTATAAAAGCGATGATGCCCAAGTGCTCACAAGACATCTGCATGATATCCGCAGAGCAGGGATCGACGCCATTGTATACGACGTATTTCCCGTGACGCAGTGGACCCCCAAGGACTATGCAAAAGACCGTGCGCTTGCGATGCTGCTGGAAATGCTCGCCCATCAGGAAAATGAGTCGCGCCAACTGCAGCTTTTCATATACCTGGAACACTATGTCTCCGACCCGACTCTGGATGAACTGGAGTTTGCTCTGGACTATATGCGCGAGCATATGTGCGAGAATTCATATTACTATCGATATCACGGCAAGCCGCTAGTGGTCTGTTATTTGAACGGCGATGCTCCTGGGATGGCAGAGATCGAGAAGAACCGAAAGTATACTGATTACTTCGAGTTAAGGCGCATCCGCCCGTTCTATACAGATGACTGGAGCTATATACAGCCTTTCCCACAGACTGCGCGCAAAGACTTTATGTGCGCATCACCGGGCTATGACTCCTACCTCGAGGACGCCTATCTTTCAAAGTATGTTCGCAAAGAGGCGGGCAGAACCCTGGAAGATATCCGCCAGCATTCTGCCCGTGAGGAGAGAGAGGATGGCCAGTATTATCTGAAACAGCTCGATCATGCCAAGCAGACTAACTCTGATATCGTCATGGTCTCGACTTGGAACGATTGGCAGTTCGCAAATCAGATTGAGCCTGCCGAGGAGTATGGTTATCTATATGTAGACCTCACTGCAAGAGCTATGGGACGGTGGCAGGAGACCGCAGAGTATAGAAAGTAATGGTCATTAGTTCATATATTCCAATCTTTTCAAGCATCCCCACTCAAAGCAGCGGGGATGCTTTTGTACTAACCTAATATGGAAGACATTCACTATATCATGCATACCGGTTTCTCAGACCACTCCTCATAGCGCCGCCTGATCTGCCGCACGTGATAGGCAATGTTGGCCGACGCGCATCCCAGCTTCTCACCCGCTTCGCGCCATGTCAGCCCTGCGAGCAAGCAATCGAGCACTTCGCGCTGGGTCGGCTTCAGATCTCCAACAAACTCAGCAACGCAAGCAGATGACATCGCCGTATCACTTTCCGAGGCTAAGGATTCCAGCGGCGCGTCATCAAGCTGAGAACATCTGCGCACCTTGGCGCGCTTCACCGCGTCCAACAGCTTCCATCTTGCGCGGGCGATCAGATACTGCTCAGGAGTTCCAATCCTAAGGTCGATCTCAGGAAGGGCTTCCAACAGACCCAGCCATGCCTCCTGCAGCAGATCATCAGGGTCTTCTGAACAGATGCGACCATAATATGCAGCCATTTTTGCTATTCTAGGGCGCAGGGCTTCAACCAGCTTTCTTTTTGCTGACTGGTCACCCTCGCGTGCCCGTGATATACAGGCGTTCATCTTGGGGTGTCTCCTCCAAACTTAAAACAAGAACAGGGAAATTACAGGTACAACGTTAGTGCCGTCGCCCGGCAGCGTTTGGAAGAGACTCTAGGAGGGGATTTATTTCTTCGGACGATGCCCGAAGAAATACCTTCTTAGAACTTCCACTTGCTGCCGAAACGAGGCCGTAAATTCGTACTGCCGACGACAATCGGGCAGTGCGACATGTTATACATATAGTGAGTAAACATGCGCATCATTGGTTGTGCCTCCTTTCGGTAGATTAAATAGTTCATAGTTAGTTATCCTCAAATGGCGGTAGATTGCCTACCACCACTATCATTATCGCACATTATAGCAGGTTTGCTAAAGATGCAGCGGAAATTTTTTGTAATTTTTTATATCCGCCGTGGTCGTAAGGCTATGGCGGACTCAATCCGCATTATTCACGAGGAGCGTAAATAATGCTCTCAGTCCCCCGGATTATGCGTGAAGCGCATAATCCGGGTTAAGAGCAATTTTCCGGGTAGCCACTACCGGCGCCCTGCTCCAGGGGCGGGTGATAGGCTGTTAATCAATTCACCCACCTCCTTCTCGAGGCATAGTCTGGATCACGCCTCTGATTGCAATTTAGAATCAGACATCGCCTGTGGTAAACAAAAGGTTAACTATCTGAAAATGACGCTGCATAGAGGGCTGTTCAGCCGGCCTTGAGCCGATATGTGATCTTGACAGTGACGGCTTTGCGTCGATATAATTATGAAGTTGAATTGGAGCCCAGATGGCAACGCAAGCACGCACGCAGTCCAGCTCTTTGTCCACGGCACGGTCTCTGGATATGGATGTCCAGTTCGCTAAAGGCGTGGGGCCCCGCTTGGCCGGCATATTAGGGAAGCTGGACATTTTTACTGTACGGGACCTGATCTATCACTTCCCGCGGCGTCATGAAGACCGAACGCACTTTGCGCGGGTTGCAAGTTTGCGCCATGGCGAGTCAGCGACAATACGCGGCACTGTTCTTGCTGCGGATAATGTAAGGACACGCGGGTCATTGGTGCTCACGAAGGTTGCAGTCGATGACGGCACGGGTGTGATCGCGCTCACATGGTTTAACCAAAAGTATCGCAAGGACCAGTTTCTAAAGCTCAAGGGCAGACAGATCGTCGCTTACGGCACTGTGGCGGACGGCCGATGGGGCTTTGAGATAGCAACCCCCGAGTGGGAACCATACAGCGAGGGTGCTGACCCTCTTTCGAGCGGACGGGTTGTGCCGGTATATCCGCTGACGGAGGGGTTGTTTCAGAGCCAGGTCCGCAAGGCGATCAAGAGTGCTGTGGATATATATGCGCCGCTGGTGCCGGAGGTTCTGCCGGAGGATGTGCGGGACCGTCTGGACCTGATGGATATAAGTGAGGCGCTGTGCAATATCCATTTCCCGGAGAGCATGGCGGCTCTGGATGCTGCCAGAAAAAGGCTGGTTTTTGAAGAGCTGTTTTTGCTTCAACTCGCGCTTGCAATCAGGAAGCGTGGAATGGAGATGCCCGGGCATGGCATTCGATTCAAGATGCCCGAAAACTTTAAGCAGGAACTGAAATTAATTCTGCCGTTCGAGCTTACAAAAGCTCAAAAGCGTGTTATAAAAGAGATATCTGCGGATATGGCCAAGCCGGCTTGTATGAACCGGCTTCTTCAGGGCGATGTTGGTTCCGGCAAGACCGCAGTTGCTCTGGCGGCAATGCTGATGGCCGTGCGAAATGGCTATCAGGCTGTGCTTATGGCTCCGACTGAGATTCTGGCCGAGCAGCACTATCTGGGCATCACCCGTATGCTCGAGAACCTGGGTGTGCTGGAGATATCAGTCGATCTGCTCAAGGGGAGCCTGAAAAGCAGACAGCGCCGGCAGGTAATTGAGCGGATCGCATCCGGCCAGACAAAGATTGCGATAGGCACTCATGCCCTCATTCAAGAGGGCGTTGAGTTTCATAAATTGGGACTGGTGATCGTGGACGAACAGCACCGGTTCGGGGTCCTGCAGCGCGCGGCGCTGATGGAGAAGGGCCTAAGCCCGGACATTCTGGTGATGACCGCGACCCCCATCCCTCGCACATTGACATTGACTATATACGGCGACCTGGACGTCTCGATAATAGACGAACTGCCGCCCGGCCGTAAGGCAATCCGCACTCACTGGAAACAGGTCGGTGAGCGCAAAAAGGTATACCAAGCGCTTCGGACCCTGATCGACCAAGGCAGGCAGGCATATGTGGTCTGCCCGCTCATCGAAGAGAGCGACAAGCTCCAGGCACGTGCAGCAAGTGAGCTTGCCGAATTTTTGCAGACAGAGATGTTCCCAGACTACAGGATCGGGCTGCTGCATGGCCAGATGAAGACCGATGAGAAAGACGCGGTTATGAAGGCTTTTCGGGCGGGTGATATCCAGATACTTGTCTCTACGACTGTAATTGAGGTCGGGGTAGACGTGCCGAATGCGACGTGCATGGTAATTGAAGACGCCGACAGATTCGGCCTTGCCCAACTTCATCAGCTCAGGGGACGAGTCGGACGCGGTGATGAGCAGAGTTTTTGTGTACTGATCTGTGAGGGCAATTCACCTGACTCGATCAAGCGTATGCAGGTGATGTCATCCACAAGCGACGGTTTTACCATAGCCGAGGAAGACCTCAAGCTGCGTGGTCCGGGCGAGTTCTACGGCACCCGGCAGTCCGGCATGGCCGGCCTTAAGATAGCCGACATCTTTCGCGATATACCGATTTTAGAGCTTGCCAGAAAAGAAGCGTTCGACCTTATTGACAAAGACCCGGATTTGGGGCATCCTGCTTTCAAGGCTCTGCGAAGAGACCTGGTTAAGAAGTATGACGAACTGCAGTTGGCAGTGGTTAGTTAGCCGAGAGTGGAAAGCTGAAAGCTCAGATAGTGCACGTGTTTGCCCTGAGTTCCATCGAAGAATGCGAAAATCGCCGGTGCTTTATTGGAGGAGTTCAATGAAAAAGAGCTTATTGGTATTACTGCTATTAGCAATTATCTTTGTCGTTGGGTGCAATTCGTCTAAAACGACAGCCGTCAGAAGTTTTCGCGCGGACCAGGAGTCCACATGGAGAGCTACCCTGCGAGCAGTAAAAGATTTTACCGGCCATGAGCCGCAGTCTATTGATGTACAGTCCCGGACAATTGTAGTTAGGGGTGAGCACGTCGAATCAAAATGGCAGGGCAGTAATATAGAAAAGAACACCATGCGTTGGAGCGCTGTGATCAGCGTTAACCCTAAAGACTTGAATGTCTATGTGGGAGACAGCATGGCTAAGCAAAAAGGATTGACCTGGGTCGTTATAAAGACGAACGAGAAAACTGGATTTACTACTTCGTCTGAGAACACGACACCCAAAGACGGGCGCGATGCTTCCACAAGTTTTGGGGTCACAAACGATAGCAGTCTGGTTGATAAGTTTGCGCGGGCCATCCAGAGAGAACTGGACAACGCCGACTTCAAACCCGATGACTTGGCAAAAAAACTGAAAGCTCAAGACTCTGAGCATGCCAAGGGTAAGACGGAAAAGACAGCTTACTAGACGTCACCTGCGACACTATGGGAGGATTGGGTTATGATACGAAGAATAGCCTTGATCTTACTAGCGCTTCTGGTTTCATCAGTAGTGATTTACGGAACGTTCGTAAAAAACGATCTTTGGAATGCATTCCATCATTGCCGTATTTGCGCTTATTGGTGCGCTGTATGTGAAGAGCAAGTTTATGAAGTTGGTGTATTTTGCATGGGCACTTCTATGCTTAACTCAGGCGCTGGAATTGTTGACTAAGGTTGCCTGGCCGGCAGAGATAATCGGCCACGTTGCTGGTATATTGGGCATTGTTATGATAGTCATGCTTTTTCGCAAAAAATGTAGATTGTCAGATTTATAGCAAAGCCCGAAATCAAATAGAAAATAATCAATAATAACTATAAAATGAAAGCAGTTTATCCTGGAAGTTTCGACCCGGTGACCAGCGGTCATCTGGACATAATAGAGCGTGCGGCGAGTATTTTTGATGAACTCGTGGTGGCTGTTGCCGTCAACCCGAAAAAAATTCCACTCTTCGATGTGCCTGAAAGAATGCAATTTTTACGCGAAGCATGTGGACACTTAGCCAATGTTAATGTAGACTATTTCCATGGACTTACGGTAGACTATGTAGTAAGCCAGGGCGCAAGGGCTGTCATAAAGGGACTCAGGGCCATATCGGACTTCGAGGCCGAGTTCCAGCAGGCGCTAATGAACAAGAGCCTGAATGATCAGGTTGAAACACTTTTTATGATGACAAGCCCTGAGCACCTGTTTTTAAGTTCCAGTTTGGTCAAGGAAGTTGTGGAACTCGGTGCCCCGATACAGGGGATGGTGCCGAAAGTCATTGAAGCGAGAGTACTTGAAAGACTGCATCAGAGAGGGCAGGAGGCTTAGAAGATGATAGATCAAGAACAGATGGTTGTGCGCAGACCTTTTCTGAACGGGGGAGGCAATCAGGGAGACATATTAAGATTACTTGATGACCTGGAAGATCTGGCTGAAAGCAGCACATCTTTCTTCGGCAAGGCATGGGGGTTGGATCTGGAAGAGTTTCATATGCTGATCAACAAGATCAGAGCATCGCTGCCCGATGAAGTGCGCAGAGCCAGCCGGGTCGCCAATGACAGCGACAAGATCGTGCTTGCAGCCAAAGAAGAAGCCGAAATGATTAAAGAGCAGGCCATAGAAGAGTCAAACCGGGTTATGGAGGAGGCACGACAGATGGCTTCCAAGCTGGTCGACACCAGCGAGATAAACCGTATGGCCAAAGCCCAGGCTCAGGAAATTATGGCCAGTGCCGAGAATGCAGCAAGGGAGATCAGGCGTGGGTCCGACGAATATGCGCGTGATGTTCTTTCGGCCATTGAGAATCATTTGGCCAAAGTTATGGGTACAATTCAGAAAGGCCGCGAGAAGCTGGATGTGCGCATCAGCGCCGTGCAGACTTCGGAACCGATCATTCCCGTCGGACGCGGAATCAGAAGATAAGTCGAAATGTCTTACGTCTGAACGTCATAATGTCAGTGCGCCACATATCGAGAAAATAGAATTCTGTGGCGTTGTGACCTTATGACGTTTGGCGCTGTACAGTGGAGTTGAAAACAATGCCAAATGTAATGGAAACAGTCTATGCCAGAGCAAAGACTGCCAAGAAAAGAATTGTGCTGCCGGAAGCTGAAGATGTCAGGACAGTCACTGCCGCTCAAAAGATAGTGGAGCAGGGCTTGGCCGAGGTTATCCTGGTCAATCCTGAGGACAAGATCGTATCCGCAGTCGAAAAGTCGGGGGCTAATATTTCTGGATGCAAAGTGATCGATCCGGTCAAGTCACCCAAGTTCGACGAATACGCAAAGCAGTTCTATGAAATGCGCAAGCACAAGGGTATGACCGAAGATAAAGCTCGCACAATGATCGCCGACCCATTGCACTTCGGTTGCATGATGGTCGCCGATAACCAGGCCGACGGACAGGTCTCCGGCGCCACTCACTCGACAGCCGACACAGTCAGACCCGCTCTGCAGATTCTGCGCACCGCACCGGACTGCAAGCTGGTGTCGAGTTTCTTTGTCATGATCGTGCCGGACTGCGAATATGGTGAGGATGGAACTTTTATTTTCTCTGACTGTGGGCTTGTGATTAACCCAGCGGCAGATGAGCTTGCAGAGATTGCGCTGCAGAGCGCGAAGACGATGAAGAACCTGCTTGGCTATGAGCCTCGGGTGGCTATGCTCTCATTCTCCACCAAAGGAAGTGCATCCGACCCACTGGTAGACAAAGTAGTCGAAGCGACGAAGATTGCAAAAGAGAGAATGCCTGACCTCATGCTGGACGGCGAGCTTCAGGCAGACTCTGCTCTGGTCGACTGGATCGGCCAAAAGAAGGCTCCGGGCAGTCCTGTGGCGGGTAAGGCGAACGTGCTTATCTTCCCTGACCTCAACACCGGCAATATCTGCTATAAGATGACCGAGAGACTTGCCAAGGCCGAGGCTTACGGACCCGTTCTGCAGGGTCTCAGAAAGCCTGTAAATGATCTTTCCCGCGGATGCAACGCGGAGGATATAGTAAATGTAGCTGCCATAACAGCAGTGCAAGCCATACAGTAATTCAGAATTTTTAGAACTGGTGTATTGATGAAAATCTTAATATTAAACAGTGGGTCAAGCTCACTAAAATATCAGTTGATCGATTCAGAGAGTGAAGAGGTTCTGGCAAAGGGCTTAGCCGAGCGCATTGGAGCGGCAGGCGGCGGAGGCAGAGTCAAACACGAGTGCGTCGCCAATGGCAAGGCTGAAGTGGATGTGGATATGGCCGATCATGCCGATGCGATAGACCATGTATTCAGCCTGCTCAAGGACCCCAAAGTCGGTGCGGTAAAGAGCATGGACGAGATATCCGCAGTCGGCCACAGAGTGCTCCATGGCGGCGAGCGGTTCGTTCAGCCGACATTGGTGAATGAAGAAGTCGTGCTGGAGATCGAGAAGCTCAGTGACCTCGGTCCTCTGCACAATCCGGCCAACGCCAAAGGCATTCGAGCATGTATGAAGCTGATGCCCGGTGTGCCTCAGGTGGCGGTCTTTGATACGGCTTTTCATGCCACCATGCCCGATTACGCTTATACATATGCCTTGCCATATAAGTATTATCAGGATTACGGGATCAGGCGCTATGGTTTCCACGGCACCTCCCACAGATATGTCACCGGCCAGGCTCTGAAGATGCTCAAGTCGATGAACATCGACCCGGATAAATCGCGTATAATTACTTGTCACTTGGGTAATGGATCGAGTATGGCTGCCGTAGTGGGCGGAAAAGTAATGGATACCTCGATGGGTGTGACACCGGCAGAGGGACTTATGATGGGCACACGATGCGGGGATATCGATCCGGCAATACTGACATATTTGGGCAAGAAACTAAGCGCCACACCTGAAGACCTGGATGATCTGATAAACAAGAAGAGCGGCCTGCTGGGTGTATCCGGCGTATCCGGCGATATGCGCGATGTAGAGAATGCAGCGGATGAAGGCAACAAACGCGCTAAGCTGGCGCTTGATATCTTCTGCTACCGGATCCGCAAATATATCGGCGCTTACATTGCGGCTATGGGCGGACTTGACGCAATTGTCTTTACAGGCGGGATCGGAGAAAACAGCAAGACCATTCGCGCCAGAGTTTGCGACGGCATGGATTTCTTTGGTATCGAGATGGATTCCGACAAGAACGACAAGCTCAAGGGCCCGGCGGACATCAGCAAAGACGGCTCCAACGTGAGAATCCTGCTGATCCCGACCAATGAAGAGCGGGTCATCGCGCGTGAGACCGTGCAGGTTGTTGAAGGCGCTTAGCAAGTCATAGAATACAGGTGCTGACCAATGAAACTCGATCTAAGTGAAATAGCATCGCACCTTGGCAAGCGAATCAAGTATAATATAGATGAGCCGCCTATTGATGACCCGGAGAGCGGGATCAAATGCATCAAGCCGATAAGCGGTGAAGTAACTTTTAGTAATACCGGCAAGCATATAGTGACACGGGGACACTTTGAGACAATCATTGAGCTTGAGTGCACCAGGTGTCTTAAAACGTATACAATCGATCTGAGGCTGCCGATAGAAGAAGAATTGCAAATACCGGGACACACGATCGAGGTGCTGGAAGAGCAGGAGCTTCCCGAGGACGAGAAAGAGCCGCTGTTTGTGGACTATGTTCTCGACCTGACAGAGCTGCTGCGCCAGAATATAGCGGTCGCTGTTCCGATCAAGAATTTGTGCTCAGATGAGTGCAAGGGTCTTTGTCCGCACTGCGGCAAGGACCTCAATCAGGGGCCATGCGGATGCCCGGCGGAGAGTGATGAATCTCCGTTTGGTGCGCTCGCAGAGTTGCTCGAAGAAGACGAGTAATAATTCGTCGTGAATTTCAAGGGTGTAAGTGGACTCTTAGCTCTCCACTTTCCACTCTTCGCTATTGATTAAGGAGAACTAAATGCCTTTACCGAAAAGAAGACATTCAAATCAAAGGACGCGTCTGCGCAGAACGCATTACAAGCTCAACGTGCCGACCGTTTCGGAATGCCCGCGCTGCCATGCTCCATCGCAGCCGCACCATGCCTGCCCGTCGTGTGGCTATTACAACGGCCGGCTGGTGATAGAAATCAAGGAAAAGCAGAAAGCCGAATAAGTTGCAAACTGGCGGCGTTGAAGGGATTCACGCATGATAATTGCCGTCGATGCGATGGGTGGCGATTTTGCTCCCGCTGAGATAGTCAAGGGAGCGGCGCAGGGCAGCAAACTGCACGACGTGGATGTAGTTCTTGTCGGTGATGAGGGGGCAATACGTCATCATCTGCCGGCTGAGTTTGCCGCGTCTGATAGAGTTACGATAAGACACACCTCGGAAGTGATCACGATGGACGACCATGTGGATGCCGTCCGCACGAAGCGTGACGCGTCCATGGTTGTTGCCGCGTCTATGGTCAAAAAAGGTGAGGCCGATGCCATGGTCAGTGTCGGCAATACAGCTGCGGCCATGGCGGTCGCAACACTCAGGCTGGGCAGGATCAAGGGTATTGATCGCCCGGCCATTGCGTGCGTCTGGCCGGGGAAAAATGGCCCGACAATAATGCTTGACGCAGGTGCGGTCGCAGACTGCAGCGCCGATAACTTGAAGCAATTTGCTGTGATGGGCAGTGTATATGCGGAGAAAGTTTTCTCAATTCCGAATCCGCGTGTTGCGCTGCTCTCCATTGGTGAAGAGAAGAGCAAGGGTAACGAGGTCGTCAGAGCCGCATATGAAGAACTGGCAGCAAGTTCACTAAACTTTGTCGGCAATGTCGAAGGCAGACACCTGCTGAGCAACGATGCAGACGTCATCGTCGCGGATGGTTTCGCGGGCAATGTGGCACTCAAAGTGGCCGAAGGCCTGATCGAGCATGTGATGGGGGTCATCAAAGATGACCTTAATGTGCATCCACTCGCCAAGATTCCAATATTATTGCTTGCGCCGATGTTCAAGCGTCTGCAGAAGAAGCTGGACTACGCCGAATACGGCGGTGCGCCCCTGCTCGGTCTTAGCGGTGTGTGCATTATCGGTCATGGCCGGTCTAATGCGTGGGCGGTTGCCAATGCCGTGCGGGCAGCAAAAGAAGCGGTGAATGGTCACGTTGTCAAAACGATACGTGAAAGTGTTTTGGCGACGGAAAAGCAGGAGCAGCAGGTAGGAAGCAACGCCTAGCCGTGGGTTCTGACCTTTATATGATGTTTATGAAAGAATGGATGTGTCATGTCTAACCATAGGAATGCGGGAATTATAGGTGTCGGTTCGGCCGTACCTGATAAGGTTCTCTCAAATGCGGATCTGGAGAAGATGGTCGATACAAGCGATGAATGGATCCGCACGATGACCGGAATTTCCGAACGGCGTATGGCTGCCGATGGAGAAGCGACAAGCGACTACGCGACAAAGGCTGCCAAGATCGCTCTCGGCCGCGCCGGGCTGGCGCCGGATGACATCGACATGATAATTTTGGCCACAGTGACGGGGGACATGCAATATCCCGCCACGGCCTCCATAGTCCAAAATGCTCTCGGCTGCACAAAAGCCGCTGCATTCGATCTGGGAGCAGGCTGCTCGGGCTGGGTATACTCGCTTGCTGTTGCAAACGGCTTTATTACCAGCGGCATGTATGACCACATACTCGTTATCGGCGCTGACCTGCTCACCCGAGTCACAAACTGGACTGACCGCTCCACTTGCATCCTCTTCGGAGACGGTGCAGGCGCAGCGGTTGTTGGTCCTGTCGACAAGGACGAGGGTATGCTCGGGTTCGATCTTGGTTCGGACGGCAAGAGTTCAAATGTTTTGTGTATTCCAGGCGGCGGGACACGGAATCCTCTTACGCATGAATCACTCGATGCCCATGCCAACAAGACTCACATGGAAGGCCGCGAAGTATTCAAGTTTGCTGTAAAGATTCAAAGTGAAGCGACTGAGCGGTTACTTAAAAGCCTCGGTATGACAACTGATGACATCGATATGGTTATCCCTCATCAGGCAAATGTCAGGATAATCGATTCCGCTGTCCAAAGGCTCGGGCTTCCCAAAGACAAGTTTTTTGTAAACATACATAAATACGGCAACACATCGGCAGCTTCCATACCGATAGCTCTGGACGAAGCATTGGGGGCAGGCAAGGTTAAAAAAGGCGATACGGTCGTCACAGTCGGTTTTGGTGCAGGCCTCACATGGGCGGCAGGAGTGATGAAGTGGGTCTACTAGATAAGAAACTGGCATTTGTTTTTCCTGGGCAGGGCTCACAAGCTATAGGCATGGGCAAAGACCTCTACGAGTCGTTTGACGAGGCCAAAGTCCTGTTTGATATGGCCGATGAAGCGCTGGGGTTTTCGCTTTCCGGTCTTTGTTTCAATGGACCCGAAGACCAGCTGACATTGACTATCAACACTCAGCCTGCGCTCTATGTCACATCCTGCGCTGCATATATTGTCGCCGCGGCTTCAGGGCTAAAGCCAATTGTTGCGGCGGGTCACAGTGTGGGTGAGTACGCTGCGCTTTTTGCCGCAGGAGCTTATGATTTTGTCGACGGGCTCAAGCTCGTGCGTGAGCGCGCCAAGCTGATGAATGATGCTGCCCAGGCCAACCATGGAACCATGGCCGCCATCCTGGGTCTGTCTTCCGATCAGGTACGCGATGTGGTCGCAAAGGCATCGGATGCAGGGGTTGTAGTGGCAGCTAACTATAATAGCCCAATCCAGACAGTGATATCGGGCGAAACGGATGCAGTTAAGCGGGCATCTGAGATAGCCTCAGAGATGGGTGCGAAAAGAGTTGTGCCGCTCAGTGTCAGTGGAGGATTTCATTCGCCTCTTATGCAAGATGCGGCAGATGCTCTGCTCGAGGCTTTGCATGCCAGCCGGATAAGTAATCTATCTATTCCAGTGGTGGCAAACTACAGCGCCCAGACCGAAAGTGAAGCGGAAGAGGTCAAAGTTAATCTATCGAAGCAGATCACCGGCAGTGTGCGGTGGGTAGAGTCCGTAAACGCGATGCTTGACTTGGGCACCGAAGTATTTATAGAATTAGGGTCAGGCTCAGTGCTTGCCGGGCTTATCAAACGGATCGCAAAGGACGTCGAGGTGTATTCCGTCGGTGATAAGGCATCGCTGGAAGCTCTGATAACCAATAACTAAAAACTCATAACTAAGAACTCACAAAACGGAGTATCAAATTGTTACTAGAAGGACAGATAGCGCTGATTACGGGCGCGGGCAGAGCAGGCAAAGGCATCGGCAGGTCGATAGCCTTGAGGCTTGCCAAAGAGGGTGCGAAGATCGTGATCGCGGACTTTGTGCCGGAAGCCGCTCAGGCGGTGGCGAAGGAAGTCGAGGATATGGGCGGCCAGGCTCTTGCAGTCTACGGCAGCGTCTCTAACCCCGACGATGTCGATAAGATGGTCCAGACTGCTGTTGACAAGTTCGGCAGGATCGATATACTAGTCAACAATGCCGGGATCACTCGTGATAACCTGCTGGTTCGCATGAGCGAGCAGGAATGGGACATGGTTTTGGACACAAACCTCAAGGGAGTGTTCATTTGCTCCAAAGCGGCAGCCAAGTTGATGATGCGCCAGCGCAGCGGCAGGATTGTGAACATGGCGAGCGTGATGGGGATTATGGGGAATGCGGGACAGGCAAACTATTCCGCTTCCAAGGGTGGTGTTATTGCATTGACCAAGACCACGGCCAAGGAGCTTGGTTCGCGTGGTATTAATGTCAATGCGGTCGCGCCCGGCTTTATTCAGACAGTGATGACCGAGGAGATGCCTGAGGATGCAAAGGCTGGAATCGCTCAGCAGATACCGTTGAGGCGACTCGGTAGCCCGGATGATGTGGCTGAAGTGGTGCTTTTCTTATGTTCACCGATGTCGAGCTACGTCACCGGACAAGTAATCGCCGTAGACGGCGGAATGGTTATGTGAGGAGGAAGTTATTATGGCAACAACTCTGGAGAGAGTAAAGAAAGTAGTAGTTGACAGGCTTAAGGTGTCCGAGGGCGAAGTCACTGAGACAGCGTCATTTGTCGACGATCTCGGCGCAGACTCGCTGGATGTGGTCGACCTCGTAATCGGCTTTGAGGACGAGTTCCAGGTCCAGATACCGGACGAAGACGCCGAAAAGATCACCACAGTCAAGCAGGCAGTCGATTATATCGACAGCAAGTCGGCTTAATTAGGTTACAGGCAACAGGCTAACAGGTTACAGTAAACGGGAGGGCGAAGCTCCTGCTGAGCCTTGCCTACTGTAACCTGTGGTTTATAACTGTATTCTATGAGGATTTTATGCAGGATAGAAGAGTAGTCATAACCGGTCTTGGCGCCGTCACCCCGTTGGGAAACACGGTCGATGAATTTTGGGAGTCGATTAAGGCCTGCAAGAACGCCATCGCTCCCATCACTCACTTCGACGCCTCTGAGCACCCGACCCAGATAGCGGCGCAGGTAAAAGATTTTGACATAACACACTATGCCGATGCCAAACTTGCGCGACGAATGGATCAATTCACCAAATTTGGTGTCGCGGCGGCAAAGATGGCATTCGATGACAGCGGTCTTATCATCACCGAGCAAAACGCGCCTCGCGTGGGTGTGCTCATCGGCTCGGGTATTGGCGGGGTCGAGACATGGGAGACTCAGCAGAAAGTAATCTGGGAAAGCGGCCCGCGGAGAGTAAGCCCGTTCTTTGTGCCGATGCTGATCTCAAATATGGCGAGCGGCGTGGTTGCGATAATAACCGGCGCTAAGGGTCCGAATATGGCCGTAGTGACGGCATGTGCCACAGCCAGCCACTCGACTGGAGAGGCGTGGCACATGATAAAGCGCGGTGATGCAGACGTTATGATGGTGGGCGGGGCGGAAGCAGCAATCAGGCCACTTTCATGCGCGGGTTTTTGCACTATGAAGGCTATGTCCACCAACAATGCCGACCCTGAGCATGCAAGCCGTCCATTCGATAAAGACAGAGACGGTTTTGTGATGGGTGAAGGCTCTGGTATATTGGTCATCGAAGATATGGAACATGCCAAGGCTCGCGGTGCAAAGATTTATGCTGAAATTGTCGGATATGGGTGTTCAGCTGATGCTTATGACATGGTCGCAAACAGCCCTGACGGCGCATGCAGGAGTATGCAGAATGCGCTCAGTCGTGCTGGGCTTGCTCCTGAAAAGATCGATTACATAAATGCACACGCCACCTCGACTCCTGTGGGTGATCCTGGTGAGGTTGAAGCCATAAAGAGAGCGTTCGGCGATCATGCCTATAATGTGATGGTCAGCTCCACCAAGTCCATGATCGGCCATTTGCTGGGGGCGGCAGGCGCAGTCGAGAGTATTGCCTGCATCAAGGCTTTAACAGATGGGGTGATCCCGCCTACAAGAAATTTAGTAGAACCCGATCCGGTGTGCGATCTGGACTTTGTCCCGAATGAGGCGCGCCAAGCCAAGATCGAGTATGCGATGAACAACTCATTCGGCTTCGGCGGCCAGAATGCAACGCTGATATTTAAAAAAGTTTGATAGTTCGATGGACTGATGGTTTGATAGTTAAGGCAGACAGTGCCGGAGGGTTACTATCAAACCATCAAGCTATCCGACCATCAAACCAGGAGTAAGGAAATGCCAAATATATCGCAGAGAGCAAAAAAAGTATCACCTTCACCGACATTGGCTGTGACTGCGAAGGCAAAGCAGATGAAGGCGGATGGAATAGACGTCATCGGTTTCGGTGCAGGTGAGCCTGATTTTGATACTCCACAGTGTATCAAAGATGCAGCAGTCAAATCGCTTCAGTCCGGGTTCACAAAATACACTCCAACCGGTGGCATTCCCGATCTGAAAAAAGCGATCTGCGAAAAGCTCAAACGCGATAACGGGTTGGATTATGCTCCCAATCAGGTGATTGTTTCCCTCGGCGCAAAACACTCGATCTATAATGCCGTGCTGGCGACAGTCGACCCCGGTGACGAAGTGATTATTCCTGCTCCATACTGGGTCAGCTATCCTGAGATAGTCGGGCTTGCCGGCGGCAAGTGCGTATATGTCGATGCGGACGAATCCACTGGCTTTACCGTTCCAATTGAAAAACTACGGGCGGCGGTTACAGACAAGACCAGAATGCTGATCTTAAACAGCCCGTCTAACCCGACAGGCGGGGTCTATAATCGCGAACAGATCAAGCAGATTGCCGACTTGGCTGTCGAAAAAGGCTTTTACGTGCTCTCTGATGAGATATACGAAAAGATCATCTATGATGGACGTGAGCATGTGAGCATTGCGTCCTTTGGAGATGAGATCAAGAAACTGACGATCACGATCAACGGTTTCTCAAAGGCATTTTCTATGACTGGCTGGCGCTTGGGCTATGCGGCTGCAGAGAAAGAGATTGTTGATGCAATGGAGGCGATTCAGAGCCATAGTGCATCGAACCTGGTTTCGTTTACCCAGCCTGCTGCGGTTGCAGCGCTTGCCTGCCCGCGGGAGATAATCGATGAAATGGTCACCGAGTTCGACAAGCGCAGGAAGTATATTGTCGAAAGGCTTAACGCCATTGACGGCATTACCTGCGCTATGCCGGGCGGCGCATTCTATGTGTTTCCGAATATCAGCGGTCTTTTCGGCAAAAGTGTGGATGGCAGAGTGCTGAAGTGCTCGGGCTGTGTGGAGAGCTGGCTGTTGGATGAGGCAAAGGTGGCGGTAGTGGCTGGGGCAGGATTTGGCGCAGACAACTATATTCGCCTTTCGTATGCAACTTCCATGGATAATATTGAAAAGGGCATGGATAGAATAGCTGAGGCTGTAGGCAGACTGAAGTAAGGTGTTCACTTGATAATTCAAAGGAAGCACATCTTAAATGGCAAGCCGGGACGACCCTAGAATACGACTGGACAAAGCTGCCGAGATAGATGATATACTTGATCGGCGGCTGTTTACGCTTGCCGTAATTACATGGCGTCTGCAGGAGTTGGGAATTACGCCTGTTCTGGTAGGTGGAGGAGCAGTCCAGTTCTATACACTCGGCGGTTATACGACTAAGGACATAGATGTGGTTATGCCGACATCCCCTAAAGTAGAGGATGCAATGTCCGAATTGGGTTTCATTAAGCGCGGTCGATACTGGGTCAGAGAGGATATCGATATCGCAATTGAAGCTCCTTCAGCATCACTGTCGGAGGGCATGGCTCGTGTAATTGAAGTTCAGATTGATGATATGCTCGTATGCATTCTCGGAATTGAGGATTTGATCATCGATAGGCTGAATGCTTATGTGCACTGGAAATCCACCGAGGACGGACGATGGGCAAGCCGTTTGATTACACTTGGCGGAAAAGACATGGATTGGGAATATATCATCCAGCGAGCAGAGGAAGAAAGAGTATCCGATGCACTGAACGATCTTGCGAAGAGTGCCGGGATATGAAAAAAGTTGACTACCGCGATTGGAAACGCCGCAAACAGGAAATCTTTCTGAAGCTTATAGATGCTGAGAATAGATTTGAAGGCCGTGTTCCTGGCCGGCGTCCTCGCGACCCTGAGAAAGAGAAAGTCCTGTTGGACCTGGACAAAGCCCGGCGTACACGCTATATTGAAACAGGGAAAATGGAGATTCTCGGCTCACGGCGCATTAAGTGGCGGATCGATTTTAAGAAAGGGTAGAACAACTCTCAGCCGTCTGCAACAATTATTGCCGACAGCTGAGGGCTGACACCAGAGATGACCCTCGATCAGAAAACACTCGAACAGATTGTTCAAAAGCTGCGTGTAGAGATAAAAGACTTGGGGCTTCTGCGGCAAGCTCTTACCCACAGGTCATATCTGGGGGAATCGGCTGAGGCCGTGTCAAATGAGAGGCTTGAGTTTCTGGGCGACTCAGTGTTGGGTGTTGTAATCGCCGAGTACCTCTACACACAATTCCCTGAACGCAGTGAAGGCGAGCTCGCCAAGGCCAAAGCGGTGGCCGTGAGCGAGCCAGTGCTCAGTGAAAGCGCCAAACAGCTCGGTTTACAGGATATGATTCTGATGAGTTCGGGCGAGGAAGCCAGCGGCGGCAGAAAAAGACACTCGATCATGGCGGATGCGTTCGAGGCACTGGTGGCGGTCATATACCTGGATTCAGGTCTGGAGGCCGCACGACAGTTCATTCTCAGAGCCCTGGACTCAATTCTCAAGGATGTCGAACGCAAACAACACATCCGCGATTACAAGACTCTCCTCCAGGAATACACTCAAGGTATTCACAAGAAAGCGCCGCTCTATGTGGTCATAGACGAAAAAGGCGCAGACCATGATAAGACATTCACTGTAGAAGTCATGCTCGATGACAGGCGGCTCGGAAGCGGTGTCGGCAAAAGTAAAAAACAGGCCGAACAAGCTGCTGCTCTGCAGGCTTTGGAAAAAATAGAGGGTCAAAAAGTCTGAAAGTTTGAAAGTCAAAAAGTTGGGTGTTTGCCATATTCTCTTTAACCTTTTGACTTTCCAACTTTTCGACGCATATGGAGGCAACATGGCAGAACTCAAGGCTGAAATAGGAGTCATAGGCGGCTCCGGGTTCTATTCGCTTCTGGATGATGTCGAGGAAGTCAAGTTCGACACTCCATACGGCGCACCGAGTGATGTGATTGCGCTCGGCACAATTGCGAGCAAGCGTGTCGCATTCATACCCAGACATGGTAAGACGCACAATATTCCTCCCCACATGATCCCCTACCGAGCGAATATCTGGGCGATGAAAAAGCTTGGCGTTACACGTATAATAGGTCCAAATGCGGTCGGCAGCCTGCAGGCGGATATCAAGCCGGGTGATTTCGTAGTCTGCAATCAGTTCGTCGACCGCACATATGGCCGCAAAGATACTTTCTATGACGGTCCTATAGTGACACATGTCTCCTCAGCCGATACATACTGCCCTGTGCTGCGCAGACTTGCCGTGGAGATAGGCAGGAGCCAGGGAGTGACGATGCACGATGGCGGCACGACTGTCTGCATCCAGGGACCGAGGTTTTCAAGTCGAGCCGAGAGTTTGTGGTTTACCAGAATGGGCTGGCATGTGGTCAACATGACCCAATATCCTGAGTGCATCCTTGCTCTTGAGCAGGAGATTTGTTATGTCAATATCGCACTTATAACCGACTATGACGTGGGCATTGTAGCAGAGGGCGGAGCAGAACCGGTTAATGCAAGCGAGGTAGTGAAAGTCCTCACTGCGAATAACGAGCGCGTGAAGAACTTGATATTTGAGATGGTCGAGAAGATGCCCGAGACTCGAGACTGCTCGTGCGCACACGCCCTTGAGAATGCCCGGCTGGGATGATGAGCAATTCGGAGAGAATAGCGCTTTTTGATGAGTGGGCACGCAACTACGATCCATCCGGCGCTGGAGCAAACGCCTTTCCATTTGCGGGCTACGATCAAGTTCTTAATGAGATAGTCGACTGTGCCAGGCCGATAAGATCGCTTTCCATACTTGACTTGGGAACGGGAACCGGTAATCTTGCGTCTTTGTTCGCTGGTTCCACACGCGAGGTATGGGGAATTGATTTCTCCTCTGAAATGCTTGCTAAGTCAAAGGCTATCTTGCCCAATTGTCATTTCGTTCAGGCTGACTTGCTCGGTCAATGGCCGGAAGTCTTGAACCGTCGCTTCGACCGGATAGTGTCTGCCTATGTGTTTCATGAGTTCGACATACCCACTAAAGTCGAATTGCTTAGGCGCCTAAAGAACGATTATCTAGTTGATCACGGTCGTATGATAATTGGCGACATTGCATTTCCGTCTCAGCAAATTTTCGATTCCGCTCGTGAAATATTTGCCCAGCTATGGGATCCGGATGAGTACTATTGGATTGCCGACAATGCTGTTGACATATTGAGTTCTATGGGCATGACAGTTGCATATAAGCAAGTTTCTGTTTGCGGCGGAGTATTTGTGATTGATACTTAAGATGCCAAAACACAGATATTTGGTAGGATGATAGAGATTGCAGCGCACAGTAGACTACAAAGACGGCAAAGTAATATTGATCGACCAGACGCGGATTCCATCTGAACTGGTCACAATCGAGCTTTCTGACTATGAGAGCATAGCAGACGCCATTAAGACCATGAAAGTCCGCGGTGCGCCGGCGATTGGCGTCACTGGCGCACTGGGAATCGTGATAGCCGCCAGAGCATCGCATACATCCGATGCCAATATCTTGCTTGATAAACTGACACACGCAGCGAATGTGCTCAAGAATACCCGCCCGACTGCAGTCAATCTGTTCTGGGGAATAGACCGGATGCTCGATGCTGCACATGCGGCTGTAAGGGCCGGTTCAGGTGTCGATGATATAGTCCAAGCACTCGAATCACTCGGCGAGATGATGCTCGTAGAGGATGAAGATGTCTGCCGCTTGATCGGCAAAAATGGAGCCGGACTATTGCCGGATAATGGAAATGTGCTCACTCACTGTAATGCAGGTTCGCTTGCCTGTGTTGCGTACGGCACGGCTCTGGGAGTCATTCGTGCGGCGGTCGAGTCAGGCAAGCAGATTCATGTATATGCCGACGAGACTCGCCCCCGGCTCCAGGGTATGAAACTGACCTGCTTCGAACTCGCGAGCGACAATATACCGGTCACCCTAATCTCGGACAACATGGCGGGCTGGCTTATGCGCCAGGGCAAGATAGACTGTGTGGTGGTCGGTGCGGACCGTATTGCGGCAAATGGAGACGTTGCCAATAAGATTGGCACATATTCAGTCGCGCTGCTCGCTCACCATCACAAGATTCCATTCTACGTAGCAGCCCCATTCTCTACAATCGACTTTTCTATAGCTTCGGGTGATGAAATACCCATCGAGGAGAGACCGCACGAAGAAGTGACTCACATAGACGGGCGCAGGATTGCGCCGGTGGGTGTTCAGGTCGCAAACCCCAGTTTTGATGTCACCCCAGCGGAATATGTGGGGGCGATAATAACTGAGAAGGGTATTATCAGACCGCCGTACAAAAAGAATCTCATATAAAGCAGACCGGAGGCCGCCACTATGATAACCGAAGAGACTATGAAACAGATCATACGCGATGTGCCCGACTTTCCCTCGGACGGCATTTTGTTTTATGACATAACCCCTGTTCTTCAAAATCCGAAAGCTTTCAATGAGGTTGTCGCCTCGATTGCCCAATGTGTCGAACCAATGAAACCCGATGTGATCGTGGGAATCGAATCACGCGGCTTTATCCTAGGCGCTCCTGTAGCCATAGAATTAGGATTGGGGTTTGTTCCGGTCCGCAAAAAGGGCAAGCTGCCATGGGATACCATCCAGGCGGAATATGATCTCGAATACGGCACAAACACGGTCGAGATGCATAAAGACGCCATTGAGCCGGGTATGAGGGTTGCAATAGTCGATGACCTGCTCGCCACAGGAGGCACTGCAAAGGCTGCTGTTCAACTGGTTGAAGAACTGGGTGGCACTGTTATGGGCCTGAGCTTCATCATCGAGCTTCTATTTCTCAAAGGGCGAAAATCTCTGAACAACTATGAGGTGTGTTCGCTGGTGAGGTATTAAAGAGGAGTTGGGTATTGCCTGTCGAATAACAGTCATTACCTGGAGGCGATGCATATGAGTGGAAAGAAAAACTGGCTGACTATTATAGCCTACGTCATTGTCGGGATAGTTGCTGTGGCTGTGGCTCTGGCCGTGATCAGGATTGTCATAGGGCTGACCATTGCCGTTGTTTCCTTCGCGATAGGCGCAGCTATTGTAGTGCTGGTGGGCTATGTGGTGTATGTACTGCTTAAAGCCCTATTGAAAGATTCTAATTAAAAATCACCGCAAATCCATCAGGAAAGGACTTAGAATATGAGATCACTTCTCGCGATACTATTAGCCGTTGGCGTTATCTTCGCACTTATCGGATGCGGTAAAGAGGAGACCAAACAGACGCAGACACCTGCTCCGGCTAAAGAAAAATCTGAGTCTGCTGCCACATCAGATGCTCAGACACAATCAGAAGACGGCTTCATCTCCACAGAGTCCGGCTTACAATATAAAGATACAAAAGTCGGAACCGGTCCAGCGGTCAAGGTCGGCGATAGCGTCACTGTAGAGTATAAGGGCTGGTTGGATAACGGCACGGTTTTTGACTCAACGAAAAAGCCGGGTGCGGGACCCTTTTCATTCAACGTAGGATCGGGCCAGGTAATAAAAGGTTGGGATGAGGGTTTGCAGGGCATGAAAAAGGGCGGCGTACGCCAGCTCATTTTACCGCCAGCTCTTGGCTATGGTTCTGAAGACATGGGCACAATTCCTCCAAACTCGACCCTGCATTTTGAGATAGAGCTGTTGAAGATAGGTGCTTGATCGACAAAAATCGAGTCCGCCTCAGAGATACTCATTCGAGACGGACTCAATTCCGTATTCGGCTAAGCTGCAATCTTAGATGGTCTGCCCCGTTTTCTCTTAACTGGGGCAATCGTTATTTCCCTTATCCTGCGAGCCCTGTAGTTCCGCTCATACCGGGCGAACTTCTGCTCGATCTCTTCCCTTTTATGATAGGACTCCATGTCCTCGGGTTCTTCTGAGTCGGGTTCGATCTCGATATCATTTTCTATCCGGTTGTCGTATTCAGTTGTCACCTCGCAGGAATCGGGAGTTTCGATAAACTCAACAGCCTCTTGTGCCATCAATACCGCCTCCCTTCCACGATTATCTTGCTTATAGACGCTCAATATGGTCAATTGGTTCCTATGAGCGTATTATTATTGCACAAACTGTACAATAATAAAACCCCTGCTGAAAATATACAGTTGCGGCGTCTTGATAACCTCTTGAAAACAAGCCCTTTCTGAGTTACCATAGGCATAATGGAAATCAAAGGTGATGTATTTCGGATAATGCGCGGTCCCAGTCCAGCGCTCGAGCTGCATTTGGGTCGGAATGCTTTCACCACCGGCAGGCAGCTTAGCGGTGTGGCTCTCTTTCGTGTCTCCAAACAGATCAATATCCGCTCTCTTGCTATATCGATAACCGGAAGTGAAACCGTCGCCGATTCGTTGTTACCACACAGCAAACCTATACCGTTTTTCAGTAGAGAGATACTCCTTACGGGTAGAGAGAATCCAGGATTTCGACATGAACGCATGTCAAGGCTGTGGAACGAATTTCTGGGCAGAGACACAGGACGCAGTCTGAGTTCCGGCGAGCACCTGTATCCATTTTCAATTCCCCTTCCTTCCTCGCTGCCTCCAAGTTATGAGGGAAAGGCCGGCAGAATCGATTACACGGTCACAGCACGCCTGGAACTGCTTCTCGGCCAAAAAATCGAGGTCTCAAAGCAGATTCCTGTCGTATTCGTGCCTCGCAACCGCAAGAGTGGTCCAGTGGCATTGAGCTATCCGTCGGCTGATGGGACGCTCCAAAGCGGCGGAGTCAGCATCAATGTCGAGATGATGCAGCATGCTGTGGAACAGGGCAAACGAGTGACGGGGCGTTATGTGATAGCCAACCCGAAGCACATACATATCAAAGAGGTGGTTGCATCTCTTGAAAACTGTGAATGGGCAAGGGGTACTGCGCGCAAGGAGATAGCATGTGAGGTCGTGCAATCGATGACAATAGTGCCCGCCAGCCCTGATGCCGGGTTCATCGAAGGCAGGTTTGAGCTTCACGTGCCCGAAGACTCTGTTCCAACAGTCGAAGGCACTGCAATATCCGTTCTCTGGTTCCTGAAGATCCGCTTGAACTCATCGCACCCATTGGAGTTCAAGGCGCCGATTACAGTGTATCCTCCGCAGTGAGGTCCAACTTACAATACACTCTTCCTTGGTTTAATGGCCGCATCCGCAGGAGCCGCAATTGCCGGACGCGCACCCGGCGCAGCTGCTGGAGTGTGAAGACGACCCGCCGGCAACGCGTGATGCAAACAAAGACATAAGCCGCTTAACCTCAGCCGATCCGCATGCCGGGCACTCGACCTCATTTGCGCGGCTCATACTGATCAATCTTTCAAAGCACTTGCCGCAGGATTTGCACTCGTACTCATATATCGGCACTTATTAGCTCTCCCCCGGCGTTTCGGGCTGGCTGCGGTTTGAATGGCTGCCATTGCGACTTTTTTGTGAGCGATTCCTGTGATTTCTATTCTTTCGCTGGGGGTGATCGTGACCATTACCGCCGTTATTATTGCCGTTATGGCTGTCAGGCGAAGAATTGTATGCGTTCTGATCCACGCTTCGATGCGGGTCACGGAAAGTCACTCCACTGGATTTTGGCGCAGATGAAACCACATCGTCGAGCAGATCGGCTACCTCAGGGTTTTGCTCGATCTCATCCTCGATTTCATCATCGATCTCATCTTCTATATCTATATCGGCGGACTCGTCTGCATCACCGGCAAGCAGGCATTGGCAGTTCTTTTCGGTCATATTGCATGCCACACCGTGACGCCTGCACAGACCTTCGAGCTTGAGCTGGCTGGCGTGGATATGGAGTTGGACTTCCTGCTCAGTCTCGACTGTGATCATGTTGTTTATCACATTGACGTCGATCACTTTCGCCCTGCCGTCATCGAGCTGCAGTATTGCCCCCACGGCCGGCAGCCTTTTTTGAGCGTATTTATAGTGTTCGTGCTCATATCTCAGGCAGCACATCAGTTTTCCACAGACACCGGAAAACTTCGCCGGATTAAGAAACAGGCTCTGGTCTTTTGCCATTTTCATTGAGATGGGTTCAAAGTTGCTCAGAAAAGTCGCACAGCACAGCGAACGCCCACAGCCTCCGTAGCCGCCGATCAACTTGGCCTCGTCACGGACACCAATCTGATGGAGTTGGACCTTGGTCTTTAATGCTCCGGCCACATCCTTGACCAGTTCGCGGAAATCGATCCTGCCGTCCGCCGAGAATGAGAATGTGACCTGTGAGCCGTCGAATGCGCACTCAGCTTCCAGCAGCTTCATTGGAAGGCCATGCTCGGCGATCTTGCGTTCACACACTTCAAAAGCGTGTTTCTCTTTTTCCCGATTGGATGCTTCACGCTGCAAGTCATCGCCTGTGGCAACGCGCACAACAGCCTTGAGTGGGGCTACTAGTTCCTCTTCGGACACCTCGCGCGGTTCAAGGACGACTTCGCCGAACTCAATTCCGCGCGCGGTCTCGGCTATAACAAAATCACCCTCGTGGAGCGCAAGCTCACCGGGGTCGAAGTAGTAGACTTTACCCACCCTTCTAAAGGAGACACCCACAACAAGTGGCATATATAGATCCTCTTACTTTTTAGAAGGGAGATGAAATGCAAGATGCATCATCATCTTTGTATTGATTACAAATCAATTCTAGCATAACGCTGCCAAAGGCGGCAAATATCAGCCTATCCACTGCCTCAAAAACAGCACCACATAATAATACATCGCAGGTCCGGCAAAGAGCATGCTGTCGAACCTGTCGAGAATTCCGCCATGCCCAGGCATGACATTACCGAAGTCTTTGATGCCTATCTCACGCTTGATTGCAGATTCTGACAAATCTCCAAGCTGGCTGAGCACACCGAAGATCACGCCAAGCGCCAATCCATGATACCATGGCAGATGAATAATCATTCCGGCGACCATAGACAGGATAAGTGCGCCCACAAACCCGCCTATTGAGCCTTCAACGGTCTTGTTTGGACTTAATGTCGGGGCAATCTTGGTTTTGCCAAGAAACCTGCCTACAAAATATGCGCCTGTATCAGACGCCCAGGTCGCCAGAAATGTGAACATGACCAGCCAAGCACCCGCTTCCTTGGTGTATGCTCCGACTGTAATAGTGCCATCAATCCCTCTGAGGACGACCAGGTGCATGATCAGCCAGCCTACATATATGGCGCCAAATACTGTTGCGCCTACGTTGATCAGAGGGGCGCGTTTTCGCCGTATTATCTCAACGCAGAACGAAAGGATCAGAAGGAGGGTAAGAACTGCTGGGAAGATTGCGCCGATCGTCTTGGGACCATATGTGCGTGCCGAGACCACAAACAAAGCTACAGCCGCAAGCCCTGCCCACTCCACAGGTTGAGACCCGAGCTTACGAACGCCGCTGTAGAACTCGTGGGCACCGAGGATTGAGACTAAGCCAATTGCAACGGCGAACGGCAGGCCGTTGGGGTAGAATATCAATATAACGGCAAGTGGAATACCAATCAGCGCCGTAATGATTCTTTTCAGCACGATTTGTCTTGCGCTCCTTAAAATGGCCGCGAGCGGAGCAGAGATAATCTCGCCCGTTTTTCAAGGGCATTATAGCATTCGGATGCTTGTATCGCAACAATGTTTGACAGGTTTTCTCAGTTGTGCTATTATCACTCTCCGTGTCCTCTAACCCGGATAATGCACTTTCCGCATAATCCGGGGCTCCGAGAGCATTATTCACGATCTTCGTGAATAATGCGGGTCTAAAGCCTCAGACAGGGCATATTTTGAATATCTCCCCGGCCGTTTGGCAACAAACCCTGCAGGGAATCATATTGCAAGAAAGACAAAAGGTGCAAACGATAGATGTCCAAATCATTGATCATAGTCGAGTCACCGGCCAAGACAAAGACTCTGAAAAATTTTCTTGGCTCGGATTATATAATCGAAGCAAGTATGGGTCATGTCCGCGATCTGCCTAAAAGCAAGCTCGGTGTGGATGTGGAGAACAGGTTCGAGCCGCAGTATGTCTCTATTCCCGAGAGGCGGGATGTCCTCAAAAAGCTCAAGGCTGCTGCGGGCAAGGCGGATTCTGTATATCTCGCTTCGGACCCTGACCGCGAAGGTGAAGCAATTGCATGGCATTTGCAAAATTCCTTGAAGCTCAAAGATGCCAAGAGAATTCAGTTCAATGAGATCACCAAGACTGCCGTCACCGAGGCTCTGCAGAATGCTCATGAGATAAACATAAACTTGGTAAACGCGCAGCAGGCTCGTCGGGTTCTGGACCGTCTGGTCGGCTATAAACTCAGCCCTCTGCTCTGGCGCAAGGTGAAGCGTAATTTGAGTGCCGGCAGGGTGCAGTCGGTTGCAGTTAGACTGATATGTGATCGCGAGAGGGAAATACTTGCCTTTGTGCCGGTTGAATACTGGTCCATAACTGCGGCGCTTACTCCCCAAGACAAAGAGCATCTGTTTAACGCGAAACTGGTGCTCAAAGACGGCGAGAAGCTGGAGATTCATAACCAGCAGGAAGCCGACAATCTGCTCAAGGCACTCGAAGGCGCTGATTATGTAGTAAAGGGAATTAGGAAGAGCGAGCGCAAACGCAATCCTTCCCCGCCATTTATTACAAGCACGCTCCAGCAGGAAGCTTCTCGAAAACTCGGCTACGGCGCCCGCCGCACTATGATGATCGCTCAGCAACTCTATGAGGGCATTGAGTTGGGCGAACAGGGTTCCGTCGGCCTTATCACCTATATGAGAACCGACTCAACACGTGTTGCCAAAGAAGCCCAGGAAGAAGCGCGGGATTACATAGTCAAGACTTACGGCTCCACATACATACCCGATAAAGCCAGGCAAGTCTCTCGTAAAGGGGCACAGGATGCGCATGAAGCGATCCGCCCAACATCCGTAACGCGCCATCCAGACGAGATCAAGCACTTCTTGAATAACGATCAATATCGGCTCTATAAATTAATCTGGCAGCGCTTTCTGGCCAGCCAGATGTCTACTGCACTGTTCGATGTGGTATCTGTCGATATCGAGGCGGCGGGGATGACCTTCCGCGCCACAGGCTCCACAATCAAATTCCAGGGGTTTATGAAAGTCTACACCGAGGGCAAAGACGATGACAAAATCGTCGCCGATGAGGAGCAGCCACCACTTCCGTCGATGGTGGAGGGGCAGGTACTCGATCTGCGTGAACTCAAGCCTGAGCAGCATTTCACGGAGCCTCCAGCCCGCTATACTGAAGCCACCCTTGTACGTACACTCGAAGAGAATGGCATCGGCAGACCGAGCACCTATGCCAGCATCATCTCTACGATTCAAGACCGGAAATATGTCGAGCTGAAGGAGAAGAAATTCTTCCCCACCGAGCTTGGTTTTATCGTAACCGACCAGCTCGTAAAGCATTTTCCGGCGATCATGGATGTGGAGTTTACCGCCGGTGTCGAGACCAAACTCGACACCGTCGAGGAGGGCAATCTCGACTGGGTGCAGCTCCTGAGTGAGTTCTATGGGCCGTTTGAGAAAGACCTGGAAGAGGCTCAGGAGAATATGGAACGGGTCAAGATTCAGCCCAAAGAAAGCGACCAGATATGCCCGAACTGCGGCAGGAAGATGCTGATCCGCGAAGGCAGATTCGGCGAGTTTCTGGGATGCGCGGGCTATCCCGAGTGCAAGACCACTGCGCCGCTTACCAAGCCGGTGGACGTCAAATGCCCTGCCTGCGGCGAGGGTGATATTGTTGAGAAGAAGTCCAAAAAAGGCAGGACCTTCTACGGCTGCAACCGGTATCCCGAATGCTCATGGGTCTCCTGGGACAAACCGACAAACAAGACATGTCCCAAATGCGGCAGAATTTTGGGCGAGCGGCGGTTCAGAGGCCGACTCACGGGCTACCGCTGCACAAATCAGGAGTGCGACTATCAGAAAGCCCGCGGCAAAGAGGGTGCCCCTGAGGACGAGCCCAAGGACAGCAGCGATCAGACGGCTGTCTAGCCCTCTTCCTGTCTGCTTCATATATTCTCCAGCTCCAATGGCCTAGATCAGCCGTTAGAGCCAACTGCGCTGCCTCATGCGATTCATATGGTAGTCTCGTGCTCTGCTGGTAATTTCGGTGCGTTTTATGCACATTTATTGTAATTTTGTGCTGTTTGTAACTTCGTAGCAAAGTGTCGCGAAACTATTGTGAATAGACCTGCCTGTGGTTATAATACAAATTGTAAGCAACGGACGCTCGGAATATCACCGGGCACAGCAGAGGTTTTTCAGGAAATGTTTTGTGAATATGTAACCGGCGCAGGCAGAATGCTGACGGCTCCGCTTGTTGGTTTTCCGGGGCTTGAGCTTACCGGCACGAGCCTGGCCGAGAATCTGCGCGAAAGCTCCAAACAGATCGAGACACTGATCGCTCTCAACAATGCCGTGGATTTCGATATCATCTTTCCTATGATGGACCTTACAGTCGAGACCGAGGCTCTAGGCGGCAAAATGAGTTGGGACAGGGACGAAATGCCCACAATTGATGGGATATCGGTAGAGACCAGGGCCGATGCGGATTCGTTGGTAATCCCGGGGATCGGCAAGGGCAACAGATTGAATGTCTCCATCGAGACATGCGCAGCTTTCCGAAGGGCATTTCCCGGTAAGATATTATGGGCGTATGTGTTGGGACCGTTCTCCATTGCGGGCAGGCTTATGGGCATGACCGAAGTCGCTATAGCAATAAAGCTGGAGCCGGAGACAGTCCATGCAGCACTCAAAAAAGCCGATAAACTGCTCAAGCAGCAGATAAACGCATTGATCGATGCGGGCGCGGACGGAGTAATGATCCTGGAACCGGCTTCGGGGATGCTCCGCGAAGATGATGCAAACGAGTTTTCAAATGCATATATAAAGGAGTTGGCAGGTGTAATCAAGCAGCGGGGCAAAACGCCGTCACTTCACAACTGCGGCAATATCGATCACCTGATAGAGAGCCTCTGCGCAACGGGAATCGAAGCTCTGCACATCGGGTCCGTATGCGACCCATTCGAGATTTACCCGCGTATACCCGATGACGTTGTATTGATGGGCAATCTGGACCCAACCGAAGTCTTTCTGCGTGCAGATGCAGAGAAAGTGCAGCGTGAGACAACTGCGCTGCTCGAAAGAATGACAGGCTGCAGCAGATATATCATTTCTTCGGGCTGCGATATACCACCCGGCACAAGTATTGAGAATCTAAAGTCGTTTGAGCGCGCGGTTACGGAGAGTCGACCGGATGCCGGCGGATTCAGACTTCAAAACAGCCCGTATATCTCTCCGTCGGCATTCATGCCTATCTTTTCGGCTGCCGGGTTTTTCGGCAGCCCGGGCATGGTCATGATGCTGCCTGCATAGATAACTATAAACCCAGCGCCTGCGCTCACTTTTGCATCACGGACGCAAATTTTATAACCTGTGGGACGGTTGATCTTTTTGGGGTCGTCCGAGAGAGAGCTTTGAGTTTTTGCGATGCAGATAGGCAGCTTGCCGAAACCAAGCGATTCGATCTGTTTGATGTGAGTATTTGCAGCGGGCAGGTAATCGGCTCCGTCCGCACCGTAAAAGAGCTTGGCGATCTGGTCCACTTTGTCTTTTATCGGCTGGTCTGTCGAGTATGTCGGGTGGAAATTACTTTTGCCGTCGCATGCCTTGAGAACTAACTCGGCAAGTTCGATGCCGCCTTCGCCACCCTTTGCCCAGACATCCGAGAGTGCCCACTTGACTCCCATCTTGCCGCAGTACGCCGATAACACCTCGATCTCCTCACTTGAGTCCGAAGGGAACTTGTTGATCGCGACAATCGGCTCCAGACCCGCGCTTCTGACATTCTCGATGTGCTTTTTGAGGTTTTCGATCCCATACTCCACGGCGGACGGATTGCTTTGTGCAAGGTCGGCAATAGCCACGCCCCCGTGCATCTTCAGCGCACGAATAGTAGCCACCACCACCGCAGTCATCGGCTTTAGTCCCGCTGCACGGCACTTGATGTTGAAAAACTTTTCAGCTCCAAGGTCAGAACCGAATCCTGCCTCCGTCACCACATAATCCGCCAGCTTCAGAGCCATCTTCGTTGCAATGATCGAGTTGCATCCGTGCGCAATATTGCCGAACGGACCGCCGTGGACAAACGCGGGCGTATGCTCCAGAGTCTGGACCAGATTAGGCAGAATCGCGTCTTTGAGCACCACAGCCATCGCGCCGCTCGTGTTAAGGTCTTTTGCGGTAATGGGCATCCCGGATTTGTTGAACCCGACAACAATATTAGCAAGCCTGTTTTCCAGGTCTTCGCGATCCGTAGCGAGACACAGCAGAGCCATAATTTCTGATGCGGTAGTGATATCGAAACCAGATTGCCTGGGGGTGCCGTTTGCTTTGCCGCCCAGGCCGATCACGATCTCACGCAGCGCGCGGTCGTTCATATCCATCACTCGCTTCCATGTGATCGAGTGTATGTCTATATCCAGCGCATTGCCCTGGTGAATGTTGTTATCGAGCATCGCAGCCAAAAGGTTGTGCGCGGTGGTGACGGCATGAAAGTCTCCGGTAAAGTGCAGATTGATATCCGCCATGGGGATAACCTGAGCGTAACCGCCGCCCGCCGCCCCGCCTTTAATACCAAAACATGGTCCAAGGGAGGGTTCGCGTATCGCTATGCAGGTGGACTTGCCCAGTTTCCTCAGCGCATCCCCCAGACCGACAGTCGTGGTGGTCTTTCCCTCACCTGCAGGGGTAGGGGTGATCGCTGTGACAAGTATGAGCTTACCGTCAGGTTTGCCGGAGAGCCTGTCCATCACGTCCAGCGAGATTTTCGCCTTGTCTTTGCCATAAAAGAGCAGGTCATCTTCGGTAAGTCCCAGACCGGCGGCAATATTTCTTATATGGTCAGGCTTGGCCTGCTGAGCTATTTCAACGTCGGATAACATAAAAGATTCTCCAATGTCTTAGGCTTGTTTCTTCTCAAACCAATTAGGCTTTATTCCAAATGTCTCGGGATCAGGTATATAATGATTTGGACTGAATGCATACTCGGCGGCACGATCAAAGTATTGTCTCGGATCATCATTCAGATACAACTCGCGAAACTCTTCGACTTTTGCACGTGCCTCATCGAAAGTCAGGCCATGTTGGCAATACACTGCCACAAGTGACTGTACAACTCGTATCAGGTATCCATATGTCCGGCTTTTCTTTAGTGCATTGTTTCTTTTAAGTATGTGCCTGAGCAGATCCTCAAGATAACCAAGAGCCTCCGTCCCTCTGCCGTTCATCAAGAGCCATTGAGCACCCGATGTCTGAGACGCATCTACCTCTTTTTCTACATTCAAGAGTTCCTGCATTTGGCGAAATATTGCTGCTATGTCAACAGTGTCAGCGGCAAATATCATTTTGTCCAGAGCTTCCAGTTGACCTACAAAGTCGCCTCGCCGTTCAGATATTTGCCTAGCAGCCTCCAACCATTGAATTGCGTCTGCTGAGTCTCTTCTTGCAAACGCTATACTCGCCATTACATGCATTGCATCGACGGATTCCGGCTGTTTTTTCAGAACTGCACGGCATTGTCTCTCGCTGCGTATTTTGTGCTTTCCGAAGAATTCAAGGCGTGCCATCATCAGCCGAAGCTGTATTTCTCTATCAACATTCAGTCTCGATCTGGCTCGCCTGATCTCTTTATATATCGATCCATATATTTCATGCGCCTTGACTTTACCCAAAACTGCGTCAAGCACTTGTGTATTTAGTTCATCCAAATCGGCTAACTTCACAGGTTTTGTAGACATATGCTGCCAGTTCTCCGTCAAGTATTGCCAACTACTTTTTCTTCTCTATCTCGTCGTCTTCGCCCTTCTTGAGGTCTTTGCACAGCGATATGGGCAATATCTTGCCCGCGAACATGTTCATCCATGCACTGGTGTGCTCCAGCCTGCGGTCGACCGGCACGTGGTATTTTCTCAGCTTCCCCGTCATACCCAGTTTTTTAGATCGCTGATATATCAGCCACCAGACGCAGTATCGCTCTGGATAAACTTCACAGTGTCCGTCTGCGCGAGTGCTTCCGCATGGGCCGTTTCTGATCTGCTTCGGACAGCGCATAGGGCATGTAAAGCCGTCATAGCCCAGCACGCACTGTCCGCAGTCCTGGCAGCCGAATACAGGCTTCTTAATACAGTTCTCGGCAAAAAGCGCACATTTATGGAGAGCCGAATGCCTGAGAACGAAATTTCCAACACTCTCGCTGAGTTTGCTCAATTTATGTCACCTGACTCCGGTCTTGGAAGCAGACCCGCCTCTTCGACTATTCTCGGTGTGATCGATTCCCACATTACAGGCATAATGTGTACCCCGCTGACACCGGGTATCTCCTTAATCCGCTTGATCGTCTCTACGCAGATGGCCGCGCCTTCTTCTTTCGGATCATCTGTGGACCTCATTCGCGAAAAATATTCATCCGCTATGCTCATACCCGGCACATTGTCGCGCATATGCTCCAGAGCTTTTATCGACTTCACCGGCATCACACCCGCAAGAATATATACATTCTGATCATATCCCTCATCACGCACAGCCTGCATCCACCGCACGAATTTGGGAAAGTCGAAGACAGGCTGGGTCTGTATAAAATTCGCTCCCGCCCGTATCTTCTTGCCCAGGCGGATGATCCGCATCTCCAGAGGCTCGGCAAAGGGGTTGGCAGCGCCGCCTATGAATATCTTTGGTGGAGTCTTTATCTCATCGCATGAAAGAAACCTGCCCTCGTTCATCATGGCGCAGGTTTTAATGAGTTGGACAGAATCGAGGTCGAACACGCCTTTTGCGTCCGGATGGTTGCCGAAGCTCATATAGTCGCCGGTCAGGCACAGAATGTTCTTTACCCCGGCAGCGCACGCCCCCAATATTTCAGACTGCTGCGCCAGGCGGTTACGGTCGCGGCATGTCATCTGCATGATAGGCTCGACACCGCCCTCTATTGCAAACACGCTGGAGATAGCAGAACTCATGCGCACGATGGCAGCCTGGTTGTCTGTGAGGTTCACAGCATCGACAAAACCCTTGAAGTAACCGCACTTTTTGAGGATGGCGGACCTGTCCGCTCCGAGCGGAGGGCTCATCTCCCCACAAACCGCAAAGTGGCCTTCACATAAGATTTGTTCCAGATTGCTGCCGGATATCATAAATTACAGCCCTTCAAAGGCTCCTTCGCGCGATTTCGATATATAGTTCATGCAATAATCGTCCAGACCGAGTAACGACTCAGTCGCAGCGATAAGAGCCATAAGATATCTGTCGTTCGGGTCCACTATACCTGCGTCCAGTCCCTTGCCCATACAAAGCACCGTCATTGCCTGGTTCAGGAGCTTGCGCGCGGGCATGCCGTGCGAGATATTGCTCAGACCCGCGATTATATGAACCCCCGTATATTCGGCTCGAAGTTTGTCTATGATATCGAGCATGGTCACTGCAACGTCGCTGCCGGTGCCTATCGGAAATGTGAGCGGATCGACATATATGTCATCCAGCGCCACACCAGCGCCTGTCAGGTCGGATATGAGCTTTTTGGCGACTGCCAGGCGCTTCGCCGGGTCCTGCTGAATGCCGCCATCGTCCATAGCGAGGGCAATCACCTTTGCCTTATATTCCAATACGAACGGCAGGATGTTGTTATAGCGAGTGGATTCGGCGGTGATCGAGTTAATCATAGGCTGACCTTTGCCCATGTCATACACCTTGAGTGCACGCTCCAAAGCGGCTGCATTTGGTGTATCGAATGAGATCGGCGCATCCACGGATTCCATTACAACTTTTGTGAGCCACTCAAGCGCTTCAGGCTCCCCAGAGGTCAAAGTTCCGGCATTGACATCTATATATGTCGCGCCCGCCTCAAACTGTCTCTTAGCAAGGTCCGCGATATAACCGGCGTCACGGCTTACAACCGCCGCCTCTATCACATCCTCGCCCTTTATTTTTCTGGATGTATTGATCCTTTCGCCTACTATAAGCAATATTGCACCTCCGCAAACTTTATAAAAAGGACGGCCGCTTTTGGGCGGCCATCTAAAAAGGAGAGGGTGTTACTAATTGCTACCCTCGAATTTTACAACACAACGGTTTATATATCAGGCACTTTCGTGCGGTATTATTTGCAATCTCGTGCGGTTGCCTGGTATTGCTGTGCTGTTTGGTAACCTAGTGCCCTCAAGTGCTATTTCATCCCAAGATCACAACAAAACAGATGCTTCACAGGACGAAACTCAACTATACCTATGCTCATAAGCGCAGCTGAAATCGGTAATAACGCTTCAGTGATCTGCCGTACCTTTGACACAACATTGTTTTGCAGGTCCACTGCTAATGTACAATGGGCAGTCCAGTTGACAGGCAGATAATACTCCTGAGTTGCCGTTTGCATATCATCGAAATATTCATAATAATATTCTTGCACTGAATATAATCTGTCACTTTCCGCCGGCGATAGGAAAACAGTGGTTAATTTGCCTGAAAATGAACTAGCAGACCTCAGCACAATGCTGATCGGTTCTATTTTCCGGGCAAAAGCAGGCAGTCTTTTACTGAATGAAATCACATCAAGCGTATCGTAGACGGCAAGCGTTATATGCGGTCTGGAGCCGCTGTCTGAGAGATAGTCGGATATCCCAGCCTCTTTTATCTGCTGCCATATGCTTTGCACTGCGGCATCGCCTGCAGGGTCCAAGAATAGCTCGATAGCGTACGTCAAAACCTGTCCCCCTGAGTTTTATCTGAATGACGACCTGTGAAAGCGCCGGTAATCGCCGGGAGTCCTGCCCACATATTTTTGAAAGACCTTGGTGAAGTAACTCTGGTCGCTGAACCCGCACTCCAGACATATTTGAATCAGACTCTTTTCCGTGCGTATCAGCAGTTCTCGAGCCTTGTCCACCCGCATTCTCGCCAAAAGGTCTGTAAAGGAGTGCCCGAAGCTGCTCTTAACGACCCTGCTGAAGTGAGATGGGGACAGGCATGCAATCTCCGCCACGTCATCGCGCGAGATTTCTTCATTCAGATGCTCCTGCATATACTTCATAGCCTCACCCAAAAGCACAGTGCTGGGATACTGCCTGTTGGACTTGATAGCGTCCATCATCCTTTCGAGCATATCTACGAGCCATGCGCATAATTCTTCTTCCGAGTCGATCCGAGCAAGGTCCGCGACGGATGAATAGTTGGTGCCCAAAAGTTCGGTAGGGTCACCGCCAGCTTCGACCGCGCTCCTGGACATATTCACCACCAGTTCCAGGATAAGACTTTTAAGCAGGGTTGGTCTCTCACGCCCGAAGAAGTAAATTCCGACGAGAATGCGATTTATGATCTCTCGTGCGGAAGGCCTGTCGCCGCGTTTAATCGCAGCGATAAGCGCGGGTTCCTCCACAAGGTAGATATCCCGGATCGATTGATAGTTTTGCCCCTTGAGTTCGTGAATCGCTTCGGCACGCTCAGACTCACGCTCGGCAGCATTTCGATTGAGTTCAAGCAGAGCCGCGTTTGTGAGGTTGGCCTCTTCGGCCATGTTAAGCAGGTCGGAGGCCGCACGCCGTGTGTCCGCAGGTGAAAGAGAGCCTCGGTCTTTTGATTGCGCTCCCACGACAACCTTCTCGGCCACAATCCCGCCGACAAGGACTGAGTTGTGCATCACCGGCACAGCCCAGATCACATATCCTTCAGGGCACTGGAGCATAGATGGCTCACCCCATCGCAGCGCTTCTTCGATGGCTCTTTTTCTGCATGGTGAACAATTGTCGGAGCATGCCACGCTGCCTGCGACCACATTTCCCTGCAAATCCGCAAGCACGCAGCAAAGTCCCCATGCTCGGCCATACTCATCTGCGAGCTGCTTGAATGCGGGTATCACCTTTTCCAAATCGGCTGTGTTAGGACAGAGTGTTTTCATAGTATAGTGTGATTCTAGCCGAGATTCGCTGATCGCGCAAGTATTGACCTTATACGCCAAAAGTGTCATACTAAGCCCATCACCGATTCGGTTCGGTTTATCAGGAGGTTCCCCTTGGAAAACAGCGGCAAGACCCAGTTCAAGCTCTCACGCCTTGTGCGCACTGCTGCCTCGGAGATATACGTAATTTGGGAAGGCGAAACGCGGGTAGGGCAGGCTCACCTGCACTATGCGCACGACACCATCCATGCTGCACTGCTTCTGGAAATCGACCTGACCGTGCCTGAGGAAGAGGACCTGCTCGAGGCGATAGATGAGGATATCGTCTCGTCATATCTGCCCAGCTTTGAGCGTGAAGACCTGCTGGTGACAGTTTTCAGAGCTGAAGAGATAAGTTCATTCAGCTATTCTCCTATGGACATGGGCGACTTCGGTCCCGAGGACGATGAAGACTGATTTTGGTTTGATGTTTGATGATTGAAGGTGTTTCGGGACTTCAGTCCCGAAACGGTAGTTGCAATCCCTCCGGGTATCTTAGCTGGAGGGATTAGGTATATCAAAATACCTGTAGGGAGAAAATATTACCGGCTGAATCGCTTTCCGACGAACCCGGCAAATCCACACACTCCTACAAGAATCACAACAACCGAGCCCAGCTCCGGTGCAGGCATAGGTGTTGCAACAAGACGGAGGGCTATTGCACTGCTATTGTATGCAAAAAACTGAGTCGGAGCTATAATCTGACCAGGTTTCCAGTCCCATAACATATCAGAGCCATGCCACAAAGCCAGTGATGCCAAGCCCCCATCATAGCTGCTGATTATGGATATAGCGCCTGTTTCACTAGTATTAGTTAGATCAAGCATTAACGAAGAAGTACAAAGCTGTATTGTTCCCGGCTCTGATGCAGTAAGCCAAATGTCCCATGTTTTAGCTTTGTTTGTGATTGGCGCTCTATAATCACATGTAAGAATATTTCCTTGCAATACCGTATACGCAAATGCATGTTTTGTGTTGTCACCGTAAAGCACATGGATTCCATCAGCAGGCGGGCAATCCTCAACTCCAAACCAATCGGTTGCTCCTGGTTTCGTTCCAAAAGATGAATTGACGTTCGCACTATCACCTATTGACACAGAAAAGTTTATATGCCAGTCCGTATCAGGCGCAGCGTAGGCATTTCCAGGTAGTGCACAAATAACAATTGCTGCCAACAACATCCGAATGACTACCATGTTCTTTCCTCCCATATATTGCTCCACTAAACTATCGGCACAATAGGCCGCTTGCTAAATATATCTTTTTGACAGCACATTTCCTGCATTTGTAACAGCGAAGACTAACTCATTAATTAACAAAAACCGCTGCTGAAAACCCGAAATACCAATGACATGCTGTTATTTGCGTTTATCGATTTGCTATCATTAATCTATATAGACTAAATAGTCTCATGTAAAAGGATTGCAAAAATGATGGAAACACCCTCCTGGTATTACGATGAGTTCAAACAGATAGGCACCGACTATGCCCTCATCGACGAAGTCCGCCGGTATGACGAGCGTATGCACAGCCTCCGCGATATCCCCAAGGAGACTGCAGACACCATCGGCAGGCTCGGCATCAGTTCGGAGAGCACACTTGTCGAGTTCGGATGCGGCACGGGTGAGCTTTCCATCACCGCGGCAGCCCTTTGCCGCAAAGTGCATGCCGTAGATATATCTCAGGTAATGATCGACTACGCAAAATCAAAGGCCGAGTCGCGCGGTGTGGGCAATGTGGAGTTCCACAGGGCAGGCTTTCTCACATATGAGCACGCAGATGAGCCTGCGGATATTGTCGCGACCCAACTTGCTCTTCATCATCTGCCCGACTTCTGGAAGGTCGTGGCACTCGGCAGAATAAACGATATGCTGAAACCCGGCGGCAGATTCTTTCTCAGAGACGTTGTGTTCTCATTCGATATGAAGGACTACAGACAGGCGCTGGATACTTGGGTAAAGACACTTAAGGAATGCTGCGGCAGTGTCAATTGCCGGAACCATATTCGCGATGAATACTCCACCACATCATGGCTTATGGAGGAGATAATCCGGCATACCGGCTTTGAGATCATCAGCGCTGAATATACGGGCGGTATGTTTGCGGCATATTTGTGCGAGAAGAAGTGCGTTTAGGAGTCCATATAAGAATAGCCGGCGGGCTGGTCAAAGCGCTGGACCGCGCGCAGTATCTGGGTTGTGAGAGCGTCCAGCTCTTTTCAGGCAACCCTAACGGCTGGACCAGGACACAACTGCCGAATGATGTCGCGGATAAATTTAGAGCACGCACATCCGAACTCGACATACATCCCATCATTCTTCATACTCCGTATCTGCTCAACCTCGCCTCGCCGGATGATGTAATCTGGCAAAAGAGCAAAGCCGCAATGGTCGACGCAGTTCAGAAAGCGCCTATGCTCGTAGCCGAGTATATCGTGACACACATCGGTAGCCATAAAGGTTCTGGATACACGAATGGGGTGAGGCGCATAGCCGATGCAGTACGGTTTGCTCTTGATGCCGATCCATACCCCACAATCGCGCTCGAACTGGGTGCTGGCGCGGGCAACAGCATAGGCTCACGCTTCGAGCACATAGCAGACATCATGGAGCACCTGCCCGATGTGACAGACCGCGTAGGAGTCTGCATAGATACTGCTCATCTCTGGGGTGCGGGTTATGATATCTCGACGCTAGAGGGAGTAAACTCGATGTTTGGCGAGTTGGACCGTTATGTAGGGCTGGATAAGCTGAAGATCGTCCACCTCAATGACACCCAAAAGGACCTTGCATCTCATGCCGACCGCCATTACCACATCGGCCATGGCCGGATTGGGCTGGAGGGCTTTCGTGCGATATTGCAGCATCCGATCACGCATAATCTGCCTGGAATCATTGAGACCCCTGACGATATAGAGTGGGACAAACGAAATCTGAACGAGCTTCACAAACTTCAGGGTTAACTGCCTATTTGCCTATAACCAGCCCGACTGCGCAGTCTATAATGCCGCAGTCCGAAATCCTCCAACCACGCAGGCCGTCTTTGAACATATAGCAGCCATTAGCGCTGCGCGGCAGGCCGTCACTGTCGCCGGTCAGCGTGCCGCCATCTTGTATCTCGATCATGTGGCAATAGTCGTGTGACAATTTATTTCCTGAGCGAGGTGACGGGTCATGAATTATGAGCACCGACGGGTCGCGTTTTCCATTCGCATCCATCCCGTATCCGACCACCGTGACCCAGTGGCCTCCCAAGCGCTCATATGTCGATGAGTCCTTATCGTGCTTATAGAACCCGACATTCAGCCACAGCGCGCCTGCAGGATCGCTGATGATGCCCTGCATCCATTTCATATCGGCTATGTCGCCGCTGCTTTTATATTTGCCATACAGCTTTCTCCAGCCGCGATACTCCAACCTCTTGCACCGATAGTCCGCTTTTGTGACATACCCATCCACACCTCGCATGATCCCATCAGCTAAAGTGCCGTCTTCGGTGGTGTTCATCATATAGCGAGAGGATAGAATTTTTACCATTGCGATCTGCGATTTCCTATCGGTCTCCAGTTTCGGGCTGAGGCGTTCAAAGCCATGATCGGCCAGCCACATCAGCGAATTGGAGACAGCCGCGGGTCCGCAAAAGAGTTCTCCGTCCTGCCAGAATCCAGAATTCGGGTCGCACTGCGGCAGATCGGGCGTCGATTCCACCTTGTCTATGTAATAATCCGGGACTGACGAGCGGCACGGCAAGCACACTGCAATGAGTGTAATGCATACTGCAGGCACCTTCCACCGGCTGTGTGATGATTTAAAAAACACGATGCACTCCTCCTATGGATAAGATAGCAGCTAAGTGACGCCGTGTCCAGCATGAACCTCTGGAGCTTACCGGGCAAAATGTTCATACTTGAAGGATAAATGATTTATCAGGGCTAAATCATGGCTGATAGTTTCGATATAAGAGGGGTCCAGTTTTGAAAACGATCAACATTGGCATCATAGGATGTGGTGGCATCGCCACACGAGCGCACATGCCGGCTCTGCAGAACGTGCCGGATGTAAAGATTATGGCAATCTGCGACGTTGCCGAGGAATGTACGAAGAGCGCCGCGGAAAAGTTCGATATACCCAACACATTCACCGACTACAAAAAAATGCTGGAAATGGACGAGATCGAGGCCGTCCATGTATGCACTCCAAACTTTTTGCATGCCCAGCCCACGATAGATGCCCTCGACGCAGGCAAACATGTCATTGTCGAAAAACCGATTGCACGAAACTCAGTTGAAGGCAAAGCGATGGTCGAGGCCGCAAAAAAGAGCGGCAAAAAGTTCATGGTCGCACACTGTGTACGTTTTGGAGCCGATATACAGGCTCTCAAGCGATTTATCGACGCTGGCGACCTGGGTGACATCTACTTTGGCAGAGTATGGGCTTTGAGACGCAGAGGCGTGCCGAGTTGGGGTGTATTCACTGATAAAGAAAAACAGGGCGGCGGCCCTCTGATCGATATAGGCGTGCATGTGCTCGACCTCACGCTCTATCTTATGGGGCATCCCAAACCGATTGCTGCTTCCGGCCAGTGCTTTACAAAGATAGGCAACACTCCCGGCCATGTGGGGGCATATGGAAAATGGAAATGGGAGAATTACACGGTCGAGGACTATGCAGCCGGTTTTGTGAGGCTGGATAACGGCGCGTCTCTGATTATCGAGTCCAGCTTTGCCGCCAACATAGGCGAGGATATAATGCGTTCTCATATACTGGGGACCAAAGGCGGCGCGGAGACCAATCCTGTCCGCATCTTTGGCGAGCAGAGAGAAACGGTATTCGATATGACCCCGAAATTTATCCCCACCGTAAATACATATGAGGAAGAATTCAAGGGCTTCTATGACAGCATCAGAAACGACACCGAGCCGCCTGTAACCGGCGAACAGGCTCTGAACGTCATGAAGATCCTCGATGCTCTGTATAAATCGAGCGATGAAGGCAGAGAGGTCTTGATAGACTAATCTTTAGCTGGTAACTCAGCGGCTATGCTTCAGGAATGATTGCAACCGGCACATATTCGGCTGGATTCTTTCCTGAAGCACAGCGAATCCGATTGACAGTGGTGTGCGCCCCATCTATAATAAACCTATGAGCAGGTACAGTGCGGTAATTTTTGATCTTGACGGCACCCTGCTCGATACTCTGGCCGACCTCACAGACGCCGTAAACTACGCACTAAATCTCCATGGCTTCCCCACACGCACTTTGGCCGAAATAAGAGCTTTTGTTGGCAACGGTGTTGCCAATCTGATTTCTCGCGCTATCCCCGATGGCCGCAGTAATCCCAGCTTCGATCAATGCCTGGCTGATTTTCGCAAATATTACTCAGCGCATATGGAATGCAAGACAGCAGCATACGAGGGGATTATTGACCTGCTGGCATACCTTGCCGGCCATAACTACCGCACCGCTATCGTATCCAACAAGTTCGACGCTGCAGTCAAACAACTCTCTGAGCAATATTTCGGCAGCTATATCCAGGTTACAATCGGCGAGTCGGCGGGTGTGACCAAGAAGCCTGCGCCGGATACAGTGATCAAGGCAATGGCTGAGCTAGGTGCAACTCCCGAGCATACCATCTACGTCGGTGATTCTGAAGTGGATGTAGCCACAGCCAAAAATGCCGGTCTGCCCTGCGTGGGTGTGACATGGGGATTCCGCGATCGTGAAGTCTTGCAGAGTTTGGGTACGGATTATATTATCAATACCCCGCAAGAGCTGTTGGCGATTATCGAAGATTGAAATAACTAACCCGCATATTCGATTAAGGTATGGGAGACTGACAGATTTACGCCAAGTGCCAGGCAGATGCCAAAAATCATTAAGGTCTTGGGCTACAATCCATTTGAAGATTTCACCCCAATAAACAATGGGGAGAAATTACGAATGTGCCGAAAACGCTTGGGGCAAAACGCCAAACAAGCAGCTAAGCGTTTGGGTGTTACTGCCACTACTGTTTTATTCTGGGAGAGAGAAATAGTTGTGCCAACAGTAGCAACAGAAAGCAGCTTGTGGTTTTTTACCTTATCAGATTCAAGGCATAAACAAACTAGAGTCATATAACCCCCTGCACTAGACGCAGTTACTTAAGCCAAAGTAGCATTTACTTACACGCCATAAAGAATTCTCAGCACACAAATCATGCCGCATGGGCTCCTATAATCATCGTGCAATCAAACAAAACCAATACCTGACTACCTCTTACTTAGTGGATGTTCCAACTTCTTGTATTACAGCACCATTACTCAATAAGGGAGTTTTTTGGCAGTACAAAATAAATATGGCATAGAGCGTCATGCTATATGGAACCTTTAATGCTTTCTTTGTTTCACCATATTACCAAGAAAGTTTATATGTAAAGTGCGAGGAGGTGCAGACATTGTCTGTAGTATTTGTTGTTGCTCCGATGGTAGTTGCTGGATGGCCAGTTATGTGTGGTGCAATCGCCGCAGCAGCAGGTGCATTAGGCTATAAAGCCTTGTCCCACGAGCATGCAGGCGTCGTTGATACTAACAGTGAATCTGACTGCCGTGTAGAGATACCGATAGAAAGCAGCCAAATAGTCGCAGAGTCTATGGCTCGTGAAAGCCAGTTCACGATAGCAAACGGCGATGTAACGGCCACATTCAGCAGGTCTGCTAATGGCCGATGCACAGTACATGTTTCAGGGCAAAACAAGACGGATGAGCAGTTGCAGGCAATCGGGCAGGAACTTGTTGGCAAGGTAACCCAGCAGTACGCATACAATAAAGTGGTCACCGAACTCAAGAACCAGGGATTTACTGTAACAGATGAGGAAATGACAGCAGACCAGGCGATAAGGATACATGTAACAAAATATGTTTGACCGAAAGGAACGTAGTTGGGGAGATTCGAACACCTTGAGATGGGCGACCAGGAGCCTGAGAAGCCAAAGGTTAGCCCGGAGTATTCCGGCGTCATCGATCAGCACTACTATCTGTCAATGGCCGATGAAGCATTCGCTGAAGATGACTATGAGAAGGCACTAGCGTTCTATTCCAGAACACTCCAGTATGACATAACAATGGAGGAAGGCTGGTTCGGACAGCTTCGCTGCCTAATAGAGCTTGGAGAACTTCCTGAAGCTCTGACGTGGTCGAACAGAGCGCTTGAAAAATTCCCGAAATCAGCTTCTATTCTTTCGGCAAGAGCGGTTGCGGAGGCTAGGTCCGGTAGGTTTGGTGCTGCCATTGGATACTCAGACTCAGCTTTTTCCAGCCAAGGAGTTGGAGCATACTCCTGGATTGCAAGAGGTGAAGTGCTTTTGTTGACAAGCGAGGTCAACTCGAAAGCATGCTTTGCTAAAGCTATCGAGATTTCTTCGAGTGAGTGGTCTATACGTTTTTGGATAGCAAGAGCTTACATTATTCGCAAGTGCTACCACCAGGCTCTCGAACACTTGAACCAGGCTGTGAAACTGGACTCGGGACGATTTACATGCTGGTATTGGATCGGAAAATGCTCGGAGGCGCTCGGGCAAATCGACGAAGCAAAGATCGCATATCGAAGAGCGCTTGCTGCCAAGCCAAGTTATATAAAAGCCCAAGATGCTTTGCGCAGCATAGAAGAGCGTGGACCGATGTCAAAATTGATGAGTGCAATCAGGCGATTGTTTGGAGCAAGATAATCAGGCGAGGGGTCGAAATGGCAAATAAGCATGAACTTGAAATAGAAATTAGCGCTAAAGGGCAAGTCGAGGTAAAGGTCAAGGGCGCCAAGGGAAAGAAATGCCTCGACTATGTGCAGATATTTAGTACTATAGGCAAAGTGTCTGATCAGCAATTAACGAGCGAGTTTTATGAACCGGGGCAGGATGTTTCTATCATAGATCACACCCAGGCTCACACAAAAACTCTAGGGACCTAATACTATGCAGTGTCCGAGTTGCGGTTTTGAGAACATGCCGGGTAGAAAACAGTGTGCCGTGTGCTCAACGTCGCTGACAACTGTAGCCGGCGAAAGTATTATGCCGCCAAGAGCAAAAGACCGTACCCTTGGTCAAAAAGTAGGTATGACTCTGGAAAACGTCCGGGGATTTGGAATGCTGAGGCGTGACCTGGAAAGATCAAGCCAGCGGGCAAAGTTTGTGTTGGAAAGACTTAGTTGTCAGCGAACCTGGCTAACCCCTAAAACGTTTGGACTGATATTGCTCTCTGCAGTACCGGGGATTGCACATATCTACATCGTTGGTCGAAAGCTGACTGGTTTGCAGCTTTTGACCATCTCTATGGTTCTGGTTGTGCTCACAGTCACCTTTATCAGATCATCAGTTTCAGGCTGGTTTATGTATTGCCTGCTGGCATTGTCGATGTTTTCGATGTCGGCAGCAATCTGCACACTTCGGCCTGGCAGGAGAGATATCAGCAATCGATCTTATGTGTGGATAGGCATTGGACTGATAGTGTTTTGTTTATATTGTGGGAATTACTGGGTTCTTCGGATTGCGGCTGCTCCATTTATGAGAGTAATGACGGTAGTTGCTGAGCCTTATTCTACAGACCTCAAACGTGGTGATACCTTACTGCTATGGTCTGCCGGCAATATGAAACGAGGCGACACAGTAGTGGGTTTAGTTCGGTGGAACGACTATCATGTCCTATCCATCGGTCAATTGGTAGGCTCACCCGGTGACAGAATAGAGATAGGCAGCAAGGTACGCGTCAATGGACAAATCGCGCATGTTCGACTTCCTCCCATTGCAGGAGCACATGGAGAAGCCCTTGCGCCTTCATCATATAACAAGTGCGCCAAGGCTCTTGCCAAAAACGAATATTGGATTGTCCCAAACTTCAATTATGCCCCAAGTGTTCGAGATATACTTGATGCCGGTACGATATCGAGATCGAACATTTTGGGAAGAGTGATCGCAATAACAGGACCACCCGAACATCGGAAAATAATAGGCAGAAAATCAGCAACAGGAAAATAGGACAAGAATGGAACTTATCGATTTACTAAAGATAGCTGTAAATAAACGCGCATCGGACCTGCATCTGATGGTTGGTGTTCCGCCGGTTTTGAGGATAAACGGCGAGATAATTGTGGCTAATGGCGATTCGCTGACTCCCGCCGATACTAGTAGGCTGCTGCTTGACACACTTTCTGAGGAGAAGAAACAGACGCTTACTAAGGACTTGCAGCTGTGCTATTCCATGAAGATTCCTGAAGTAGGATACTTCAGAGTCAGCATATACTTCGAGCAAGGCGAACTGGGAGCATCTGTGCGCGTGGGTATGACGCATATCTACAGCCTTGAGGAGTTGAATTTACCTCCTGTCGCTGCAGAACTCACTAGGAAACCATCGGGCTTGATACTGATTACAGGTCCGACCGGATCCGGCAAAACAACCACTCTGAACTCAATGATCGACCTTATCAATCGGGATAGACGGTGCAAGATCATTATGGTCGAAGACCCGATTGAGTATGTACACCCGAACAAGCGGAGTATAATTGTTCAACAGGAGGTGCATACCGACACCCACTCATTCAGCAAAGCGTTGGTGCATATACTGAGACAAGATCCTGATGTGATCGCAGTTGGTGAGATGAGGGATCTCGAGACTATTGCTACTGCGTTGACTGCGGCTGAAACAGGACATCTCGTCATAAGCACTCTTCATACACCTGATGCATCTCAGACTGTTGACCGAATAATCGATGTTTTCCCACCTGCCCAACAAACACAAGTCCGCATGCAAATGGCCTCCAGCCTTGAAGCCGTGATATCACAACAATTGCTGCCTAGAGTGGATAAACCCGGACGCATATTGGCAACTGAGGTAATGATAGCTAATCCTGCCGTCAGAAATATAATCAGAGAAAACAAGACTCAGTCGCTGTATAACGTCATCGCCACTAGTCAATCGCAAAATATGCAAAGCATGGACTCCAGCTTGCGTGACCTCTATCAACAGGGCATTATTACATACGACACTGCGGCGACGCGTGCCAAAGTGCCGGCTGAAATGCGTTCGCTAAAAGATAGGCGCGCTGCGGTTTCTACAGATGGAATTGGATAACTACAAGCATATCGCCACTGGAAAACGATTGCCTGCTTTTTGGCAGTCAGCGCACCGGCATATTAGCGTTGAGAGGTATGCAGCGGTAGAAGAGCTTTGGCATATCCACGAATCGGCACTCGATTATTCGATTGACAGCAACCATGCCGGTTCGACTTCTTTGTTGGATGTGAAATCGGAAATAGCAAGTCATATGCTCGAATCGTGCAATTTGTGTGAGCATAGGTGTGGGGCCAACAGGCAGGCAGGTGAAGTCGGGATATGTGGAATAAGACGAGACAGTCACTATTTCTTTGAGCAGATACTGTGGGGAGAAGAGCCTCCGCTGGTTCCGTCGCATGAAGTGTTTTTTTCGGGGTGTAATCTCCGATGCAAGTTTTGCTATAGCTGGCAATCGCTTCAGCATTCTGATCTAGGGGATTGCGTGGTTCCGGAGGATTTTGCAAAGCTGATATCGGCCAGACATGCCGAAGGCTCGATCAACCTGAACCTCATAGGCGGAGAGCCGACGTGCCATCTGCCAACGATTTTGCGTACTCTTCAGTTGCTTGATACGCCGGTGCTAATAGTCTGGAATTCGAATTTTTTTATGTCCAATCAGACAATGCGGCTGCTTGATGGTATTGTTGATCTCTACCTCGGCGATTTTAAGTTCGGCTGCAACGCGTGCGCCAAAGACTTAGGCGCGGTGAACGGATATGTGTCTATTGCAAAGCGGAACTTTAAGCTGGCCTACGAATCCGGTGACCTGATAATTCGACACTTGTTGTTACCCGGACATATTGATTGCTGCTTGATCCCGATTGCCAAGTGGGTCAGCGAAAACTTGCCGGGTGTGCCGTTTAATCTAATGTTCCAATACACTCCATACTTCGGGGCTCTTGATGATCCGGCGCTGTGCCGCTCATTGCTGCCTGATGAAGAAAAGCGGGCGTTGGAGATTGTTGAGTCATACGGTCTAAACACTCGAAGTTGGAAAAAGCCTCTTTATGCAGCTTGTTGTAATGACAGGAGTATAGGTAAAGGCGAAATATCGACTACAGTCACAATTCGACCTGATGGACGGGTCGGCATATTGCATTTACATAGCGAGCTTTTAGATGTGATAAGAGCGCTTGAATGTGGAGGAAAGCACAATGGCGGAACAAACCAAGAAATCAAATAGGAATGCGGCACTGGACGAGATAGAGGTATTGGTCAGGGCCAGATATCCGGTAATATATGTTGTCAGTTGGGAGGAGACACGTGTGGAGGATTCAATTGCTGAGATAGCAGCAAAGCGCGAAAAGAAAGTCTTTTCCTGGTCCGTCTGCCGTGGAATAGTCCCGCATGGCACATCACCCCAGTCACAGCGCAATGTCGATGCAAAGACATGTGATCCGGTTGTTGCGCTAAACCAGGTTCTTGATATGATGGACCCCGCCATATACGTTTTTAAGGACTTTCATCCTTATCTTTCAGACCCGGCAGTCATTCGCAAGGTGCGTGAGGTGGCGCTATTCCTCAAAAACAGCTATAAAACGCTTATATTGGTTTCTCCGACTCTTCGTTTGCCGTTCGAACTGGAAAAAGAGATCAGTGTAATCGATTTCGGCCTGCCCGGACGCGAGGATGTGACCGAACTGCTCGAAAACACCGTAGACGAGGTCAACAAAAACGCAGGATTAAATGTCAATCTGAGTGATGCTTCCAAGGAATCACTGGTTAACGCGGCGATGGGTCTGACAATTAACGAGGCAGAGAACGTATTCGCTAAAACTCTCGTAAAGACAGGCGGTCTCTCCGACAAAGATGTTCCGATCATCCTGTCGGAGAAAGAGCAGATCATCCGCAAGTCTGGAATGCTGGAATATTACAGGGCATCTGAGGAGTTCGGCAATGTGGGCGGCATGGAAGAGCTTAAGGATTGGCTCAGAAAGCGTCGGTCAGCTTTTTCATCCGAAGCTCGAAAGTTCGGGCTGCCGTCCCCAAAGGGAGCACTTCTAATCGGCGTTCAAGGCTGTGGAAAAAGTCTTTGTGCGAAAGCTCTCGCTTCTTATTGGCGCGTTCCACTCTTAAGACTCGACTTGGGCCGAGTGTTTTCGAGTCTTGTCGGGTCCTCCGAAGAAAATGTCAGACAGGCAATGCGCGTCGCGGAGTCTGTCGCTCCGGCAATATTGTGGATGGACGAAATAGAGAAGGCTTTTGCAGGGACGCAGAGTTCATCTTTCTCGGATGCCGGCACGACTTCACGCGTTTTTGGAACGTTTATTACCTGGCTGCAGGAGAAGACTGCACCAGTATTTGTTATAGCTACCGCAAACAACATTTCTCAACTGCCGCCGGAACTGCTCCGCAAAGGTCGCTTCGATGAGATATTCTTTGTCGACTTACCGGATCGAACCGACCGAGTCGAGATATTCAAAATTCACATCAAAAAACGCGGGCGCAATTCTGAGACGTTTGACTTGCCCCAACTCGCTGAGGCATCCGATGGCTTCAGCGGAGCCGAGATTGAGGAAGCTGTTTCCTCGGCGCTATTCGATGTGTTTGACAAGAGTCAAGAACTATCAACTGATGCTCTCTTGGCTAGTATTCGGGCAACGGTCCCTCTGTATCGCACGATGAAAGAAGATATTGAAAAACTCAGAGATTGGGCGCGAGACCGTGCTCGTCCTGCAAGTGCAACTCAGAGTACCGGGTTTATATCAGGAAGAAAGATTGAACTGTGATGCATGGCTAACTGCTGATAGTCGGTTTAGTTTGATTGTCATCACAATCAGTGAACAGTATTTAACTGAAAGATACCGGTTTTTTGGGGAATTCTGGCTGGGTTGTGTTGCCATTTTGCCATATAGTGCTTCAAGCTCAAAAGCCACTTCTGATTGCATATCCACACGAGCCAAGGACACTAAGTAAATTACGCCCATAAACTTGTATTAGAGATTGTACTTTAACATATACGGATTTTATGCTGAGAAGTGCAATTTACTTAGCGTAAATTGCTTAGGAGAGCACATAAGAAAACGACGATTGGATCTAGGATTAACATTGAAAGGTGTTGAAATACTGCTCGACGTCTTTCCCATGCTCGGTGTCCCCAGATCCATTCATGGCTTTCCTATTGACAATCTATTTTACGTGTGGAACAATTAGAATGAACGTTCAGTCTATAGATACGGAGGATGTGCATGATGTCAAATAAGTCTGGCGCACAACCTGATGTGAAACGGCGGATAATGAGTGCTGCAGAGCAGCTTTTTGCTGATAAGGGCTACGATGCAACATCCATAACCGACATCACAGAGTCAGCGGGTGTAGGACGAGCACTAATATATTATTACTTCAAAGATAAACGTGATCTCTACATTTCTATTATCAAGGATGGAGGCGAGCATATTATCAGAACTGCCGAAAGTGCTTATGATTTCAACGGCAATGCCTTTGAGAAGATTCGGCACTTTATTGAGCAGTTTCGGCAGTTGCACATAAACAGACCCAATATCGGTCGTTTAGGCATGCGGGCGGAGCTTGAAGGGAGTCTTGTATTTGACGAACATGCCAGAGAGAATTTTAACAAAATTTCATATATCCTAGCTAGAATAGTGGAGAAGGGAATCGAGCGGGGAGAGATTAGGGAATTGAATCCCCAAAAAGCTGTGCATATGATAAACGGGCTGATGCATTCCCTGATTATGATGTATCTGCATGGAGATGAGGATCAGAATCCTGAAAAAGACATTGATTTTGCAATGGATATTCTGGCACATGGAATTTCCAATAACTGCTGATCCAACGCTTGAGGTATCAGCAGCCCGATGAGCACAACAACCTGCTGGAGGAAGTGGCAGGTATTTTTTGCACAGCTTATTGACTGACCGTTCAGTATACAAGCAGTACCTTAGTAGGAGGTTGAAATGACCAGACTTAAGATAGTTGCAATCGGAGCGATGGTTTTTTGCGTCGTCTCTGCTTGCGCCGGAGCGGAAACCACTGCGCAGGATGTGGAGTTCAGCCCATCACAGGCGATCATACCGTCGGTCTGTCCGCAAGACAAAGGCCCTGAGCTTCCCCCAAAGCCGGCCGCAGTGAAATCGGAAGCAATATGCATTCCGGCAGCAAAAACACATCTGGCAGAGCCCTGCAAATCGGATATTATTACAACGCCGGGACCTTCATGCGGAAGGACAATGAACACACGAGCGCCTGAAGTCTCGTCTGCGCCGGTGCCGGATATCATGAGAGAGCCCATAACCTTGGAGCAGGCTCTGGAGATCGCATTCAAGAACAGCCCGGAGATTCAGGCTGCGTTGAGCAATGTCGAGAGTTCCAGAGGATCGGTTGAAGAGGCACGCGCTCAGTTTAATCCGACTTTTAACGCAACGTTGTCCGCTACGCTTCAGGGACCTATTACGCAAACGGTAACTTCAGGTGGGCAAACGGTAGATCTTGTTTCATCACCTGATAATATTGCCGGTCTGACGGTTACTCTGCCGCTTGATGTCTCACACCAACTCAGATACTCGTCCGATATTGCAAAGTATCAGTTCCAGGCTGAATATTTGTCTATGGTGTCTGTTTCTGAGCAGTTGATAGTCGACGTGAAAAGCGCATATTATGATCTGCTCCGAGCCTGTGGTCAGATGGCTGTCAACCAGGCTTCAGTGGATGATGCCAAGCAGAGTCTGGACATTGTCAGCGACAAATTCAAAGAAGGTACTGTTGCCAAATATGACGTAACAAGCGCCGAAGTCAATCTCGATAACCTGAACCAGCAGCTTATCGCTTCTCAAAACGATGTTCGTGTGGCACAGTCATCACTTAACGCGGTGCTTGGTATTGATGTAAACAATCCGACCCAGGTGGCAGCAATTGATGTGCCGGTAGACACAGATTCGGTGAATATACCGGAGTGTGTAAATCAGGCCTATGCAAAGCGCCCTGAAATCAAGTCTGCGCAGATACAAGTCACACTCTCTCAAACAAATGTAAATCTGCAAAAAACTGGTATGCGTCCATCGCTGAGCCTTAGCGGTGGTCCCAGTTATGATTTTAATCCTAGCGGTACAACGACAGATAAGGCATCGTGGCAGGCGGGCCTTACGTTGAATGTGCCCTTATGCGACGGCGGTGTCACTAAAGCAAAGGTCAGACAGGCAAGAGCAGAAGTTCAAAACTCACTTGCAAGTCTTAATAAACAAAAAATTGCAGTTGCAAAAGAAGTTCGCAAAGCAGCTCTCGATCTTCAAAATGCGGCACTTCGCACCAAGACTACGGCGCATGCCGTCAAACTTGCCGAAGATGCCCTGGCAATAGCCAATGACCGTTACAGTTCGGGCGTCGCTGTTTGGGTGGAGGTTACAAATGCGCAGTCCGATCTGGCCCAGGCAAGATACAATTATGTGGATGCCCAATTTGATTATGCTAATGCACTCGCCCAACTTCAGAAAGCGACAGCCAGCCAGCCGGAATTGAACCAGCTTCAGCTGCTGGCAGATAAGGACCAGGTGAAAGTGAAAGTTAAGGAGGCTCAATCATGAAAAGAAACATACCGGTTATTGTTACGCTTGCCATAATCATTGTCGCGCTGCTTGCCGTGGCGGCCGTAAGAAAGCCTAAAGCTCCCGCTCCCACAACTCAGGAAATCTGGCAGAAGAGCGGTGTGCCTGTTCAGACAGCCGCTGTAATACGCGGCGATATGGACGATACCGTGCAAATCACCGGCGACCTGAGCGCACTTAACAGCGCAGTTATTTCTCCAAAAATTTCCGGCAGATTGATGTCGATAAACATCCGTGAGGGCGACAGAGTCTCCAGAGGTGAAGTCGTTGCGGTCTTGGACCAGGGAGACGCCGAGGACAATCTTGAGACTGCCCAGGCCAGCCTGGAGTCCGCCAAGGCAAAACTGGAACAGGCAGTCACAAATCTTGACGTCACAAAAATCCAGACCCAGACAGCAATCAGGAATGCTCAGGCTTCCTTGAAGTCGGCACAGAACAAACTTGTGCTTGCAAAGCAGCCTTCTCGCTCACAGGAGCGCAGAGTGGCTCAAAACAAGGTCAACTCAGCCAAGGCCGAACTGGATCAGGCAGAAGCGGATTACAAGCGCTATGAACGCCTGCTCAAGCGGGGGTCTGTCTCTCAGTCCGATTACGACGTCAAAAAAGCCAATTATCTGGTCGCGAAAGCCAATTACAACAGCGCAGTCGAAGACCTTTCCATAATCGATGAGGGCGGCCGAAAGGAAGACGTCAATGCCGCTCAGTCGAATGTCGATGTAGCCCAGGGAGAGCTGATCGATGCCAAAGCAAATGCTGCTCAGGTAAGAGTCAAGGAAAAAGAGGTCACAGCTGCCAAGGCAACTGTCCTGCAGGCAAAGGCAGCCGTCGATACTGCAAGGCGCGAGCTTGGAAACACGTATATCAAGTCTCCGATATCGGGAGTCGTTTCTTCTCGCAGCGTCGATCCGGGTAATGTCGTATCTGCCGGGCAGGAACTTGCTTCGATAGTTGATTTGAACAGTGTTTACTTCAAGGGTGATGTCTCCGAGCAGTATATGGCCAAAATCAGCAAGGGCCAGTCTGTGAGTGTTAGAGTAGATGCATTGCCCAACGATGCATTAGAAGGCACCATAACCGAGGTATATCCGTCCGGTTCTACATCCAACAGAAACTTTTCAGTGCGAATATCGATCGCAGGCGCAAGTAATAAGATCAAGCCGGGCATGTTTGCGACAGGTGAGGTGCTTGCAGGCAGACTGTGCAACATACTGATGGTTCCCAAGGACGCGGTAAACGACCAGGAAGGCACACAGTCTGTCTTTGTGATTGGCAAAGACAATATCGCCAAAAAGCATATCATATCCATTCTCAAAACGGACAGAAACTATGCCCAAGTTTCCTTACCGACTGATTTGAAAGTAGGTGATATGGTAGCCACTCAGGGAAGAAAGAACCTCAAGGACGGCTCTAAAGTGGAACGACACGACGGGGGAGGCGCAAGCGATGTGGCTAACTAGAACTTCCATAAGCAGGCCGGTATTCATTGTAATGTTCGTGCTTGCGCTAATCGTCATGGGGTTCCAGTCCAAGTCTAAAATGGCCAAGGAACTCAACCCAAACATCGATATTCCGTATGTCATTGTAACAACGACATACAGTGGAGCCGGACCGAGCGAGATAGAGTCACTTGTCAGTGAAACTATTGAGAAACAGCTCAGCGCCATATCTCATGTAAAGAATATCACTTCCACTTCGCAGGAAGGCACTTCCACTGTTTCAGTAGAGTTTGAAATGGGAACGGATGTCGAGGCTGCCGCCGCAGATGTCAGGGACAAAATTGCTCAGGTAAAAGCCAGCCTGCCTGATGATGCGGACGAGCCTAAAGTAACCAAGATAGATTCATCTTCAATGCCTGTTATGAAGATCGGACTTGCCGGCAATCTTACGCCAAAGGAAATGCGGATTCTCGCCGACAACACCATTTCGGACAGGCTTGCTAAGATTGGCGGTGTTGGCGCCGTAACGGTCAGCGGCGGAGAGGAACGTGAAATATCCGTTGCGGTCAACAAGAACCGTCTTGATGCTTATGGGATAAGCATTAGCAGCGTGGTCGATGCCTTAAGTGATGCAAATACGAATAATCCTGCCGGTTCGATCAAAGAGGATGCAAGAGACTATACAGTCAGGACTGTTGGAGAGTTTGCCAGCATTCAAGACATTGCGAATACGCCCATCCAGATTGGGACCAATACGGACGGCTCTATGAATGTAATACATGTCAGCGACATCGCCGCCATAAAGGACACTGTAGCAGAGCCGGAAAAGATAGTCCGTCTCAACGGCAAGCCCAGCGTCATTTTGACAATTCAAAAGCAGTCCGGCGCGAACACTGTCGCGATATGTGATGGCGTGAAAAAGCAGTTTGAAGAGATGAAGCCGATACTGCCTAAAGGTGTATATCCAGTAATTGCGACAGATCAGTCGGTCTATGTCAACGATTCGCTAAATGACGTAAACAAGACCCTTGCTGAAGGCGTATTGCTGGTTGTATTGATAGTGTTCTTGTTCTTGCATACGGCCAGAGCCACATTTATCGTTGCCTGCGCTATCCCGACCTCGCTTATGGCCACATACATACCGACAGGTGCATTCGGGTTTACACAAAACCAGATGGTTTTGATGGCGCTTTCGCTTGTTGTAGGTATTCTTGTTGACGATTCAATTGTCGTTCTTGAAAACATTGAGCGGCATTTAAGAAAACGCGAAGCGCCGGTTGAGGCCGCTATCAACGGCCGCACTGAGATAGGTCTGGCCGCCATCACAATCACAATGGTCGACGTGGTCGTATTCTTGCCGATTGCGTTTATGGGAGGTATGACCGGGCAGTTCTTCAGGCAATTTGGTGTAACGGTGGCTGTTGCAACCTTGTTCTCACTGCTTATGTCATTCACATTGACGCCAATGCTTGCCTCCAAGTGGATGAAGAGCGAGGATGACAAGGAACGTGACGAACAAGAGATCATGCGCCGCCTCAGACAGGACTGTCCAACGATCAAGGATAGGATTGACCTGTTTGCAGGCAAACTATTCGCCACTCTCGAGTTCCTCCTCAAGAGCCTGGACACAAAATACAGAGGAGTCCTTGAGTGGGCGCTCCACAACAGGTTTATGACAATCATCATCGGCACAATATCGCTGCTGGTGGTCTTTGCGATGGTTATGCCCAAAAGCGGACTTGGCGGGCCAAGGCTCGTAATTGCATTCATCGCTTTACTTTGCTCGGCCATAGCATGCTTTGTCGACAAGAGCAGCAAAAACATTGCTATCACCTTTGGTGTCGCGATGGCGTTTATTGCAATGACCATCTATCTGCCGTTCGGCTTTGAGTTCTTTACCCAGACCGACCAGAGCCAGATCAGTATAACGGCAAGAACACCCGCTGGAACCTCGCTCAAACAGACTGATGCAGTCACCAAGAAGATCGAAGCGATAGTAAAGCAGCTCCCTGAAATGAAGACAGTAAAGTATAAAGTGTCCGATAGAGTCTGGTATAACCCATTCAGCTGGTTTAGGAGCCACATGGAATCGCAGACGGGCTATTGTATGGCGATGTCCGGTTCAAACACTATGAGGATGTCAGGTGACAGCGGCTCTCAATATGCCAATATCTCGGTCAAGGTGGTCGACAAACAATACCGCAAGAGAAGTCTGCAGGAGATTGTCGACTGGTTATCTGAAAAGACTGCTCATATCCCCGGCACGGAACTGGTTACGGTCTCAATGCAGTCCAATGCCGGCCCGAGCGCTGGAATCACCAAGGAAGTCCAGGGTCAGAAAATGGACGATGTCGTCGAGGAAGCCAATCGGGTTGCCGATATAATGCGCAAGATTCCAGGTCTGGTTAACATAGACATATCCTACAAGGCAAGCACGCCCGAAAGAAGGGTAATTGTCGATAAATACAAGGCTGCAAAGCTGGGAATGACGGAGTCAGCGGTGGCCAGGGCTGTCCGAATAGCCATTGATGGCGATGACTCGGTTGAACTGCGCGAAAATGGAACTGAGTATCCGATAAGGGTGCATTATGATTTGGCACAGCGCAGCAAGGCATCTGATGTCAACAACTTAATCATCGGGACCAAGGATGGCGCTCCGATCTACTTGAGCGACGTGGCAAAAGTAGCCTATGCGTTTTCTCCAAATAAGATCGAGCATCTGAACAGGCAAAAGTCTGTCGAAGTAACCGCGAACATTGCCGGTGGCTACAGCATGGGTAACGTCAATCAGTCGATTGAAAAAACGCTGGCCACATCGCCCATGGTAACCGGCACCACGGTCACTTCCGGCGGCTCAACAAAAATGATGGGCGAATCTATTGCAGCAATGTTTGCAGCTTTGCTGCTGGCGATAGTGTTGGTATATATGCTGATGGGCGCTCTGTTCGAGTCATTCCTGACGCCGTTTGTAATTATGTTCAGTCTGCCCCAGGCTATTATCGGAGCGTTACTTGCTCTGCTGATTACAGGCAAATCAATGGGTGTAACTGCTATGATTGGTATTATCATGCTGATCGGTCTTGTAACAAAGAATGCGATTTTGCTGGTCGATTACACTAATACACTGATGAGCCGGGGCAAGAGCCGCAATGAAGCGCTGCTTGAAGCTGGACCGACCAGGCTGCGGCCTATTTTAATGACGACCCTTGCCATGATCGGAGGAATGACGCCTACTGCACTAGCTCTCAGCCAGGGATCCGAATCACGTTCACCAATGGCTATTGCGGTTATCGGCGGTTTAGCTCTTTCGACGCTGCTGACTTTGATCGTAATACCAGTTGTTTTCACGATAGTTGATGACGCTTGGAAAGCATTTCTCCGCAAGTTCTTCCCAAGAGCATATCGCAAGTCGGTAAGCAAGCCGGACTCTCAAGAGCATGAGACGGTTCTTGCCGATGTCTAGAGAGAGTGTTTAATGCGGCGGGGTACAGAAGTATCCTGCCACATTAAACTGTGAAACATAATATGACAGCATATCCTTCACCCACAAAACGCAGATTCTTTGAAAGCCAAACATCATCACTCAACACCAAACACGCATTGCTAGTCCACAACCAGTGAACAACATTTAGCTGAAATTTACCGGTCATTTCATCACATTTTGCCTGGTTGTGTTGCCATTTTGCCATATAGTCCTCCAAGCTCAAAAACCGCTTTCATTGAGCTATCCACATGATCCAAAGACCTTAGGAGAACACATAAGGAAACGACGACTTGATCTGGGACTGACATTAAGAGGTGCTGAAAGACTACTAGGCGTTTCGTATCGCTCCATATCAGACTAGGGCAAGGGAGATTACTCGCCTACTGTAAAAGTAATACCAAAGATAATTGATTTCTTAGGCTATAATCCCTTTGATAACATCTCGGCAATGAGTCTTGGGGAGAAAATACGGATGTGTCGAAAACGCTTGGGGCCTAGTACGAAGGAAATGGCTAATCGTTTAGAAGTAACTGCTACTACCATTTCATTTTGGGAAAACGGCAGAGTCGAGCCAACAATGAGCAGTCAGAAACGACTGAAAGACTTTTTAATTCTTACTCCTAATGTGAATTAGGCGACAAGTGATTTGATAGCTAAGCCTGGTCTATGCAGCTTTTGATTGATATATATGACTATCAACAAAACATAAAATGATGGTGAGGATAGTCTTTGTGTGTTTGGCATATTTTTGTTTTCCAAACACTAATTACACCACTCGCGCAGCTATCCTCCCTCTATCGATTATGAGTTCTAATCCACATTATATGTTAATTCTTGTTATTGCAATAGCACATAAAATCAAATATTCATTCTACATAATCAAGTTCCTCAATTATATATTTCATGATCTGAAGATAAAACCCTTGATTTATGCAATTATGCTAATATGGAACTTGACCTCTGCACGATAACATGGCAAACTAACGATATTAGATACTATTGCTACAGAGGATAGGTTCTTAAGGTGATGACCAAATCAATTGCCGTTGTCGTATCATTTATCGGGTTCTTCTTCGGCTCATTGCAAATTACTCAATGTGTAACTTTTACAGACATCAACGCCGGGTTTCCAGCCGTGACTGACGCGGCTATTGCCTGGGGCGATTATGACAATGATGGAAAACTGGATATTGCCATCGCAGGGTGCATATCATCATCTTCATGCATCACACGAATTTACCACAACAATGGTGGCGGCAATTTTACTGATATAAGTGCGGTTCTAGCTGGTATTTATCGTGGTTCTCTTACCTGGGGTGACTATGATAATGATGGTGACCTAGATTTAGCACTCACGGGATATGGAAGTGCTGGGTCCGTTGGCAAAATCTACCGCAATGATGGAAACGGCGTATTTGTTGACGCCGGTATAGGACTTATGGGTGGTACATACAGTCGTATTGCCTGGGGCGATTACGACAATGATGGCGACTTGGATATTGCTCTCAGCGTTTCTAGTGGAACATTTATTTATCGCAACGATAGCAGTTCCTTTACGCAAATATCTGCGAGTATTCCTTATACATCTGGTAATGCCATCGCTTGGGGAGACTATGATTCCGACGGTGACCTGGATTTAGTAATAGTGGGATCATATGCCAGCGCTATTGTGCGCAATGACGGAAACGGCAAGTTCACTGACATCAAAGCTGGTTTACCGCCGCTTTATTATGGCTCTGTTGCCTGGGGTGACTATGATAATGATGGTCAACTTGACCTTGCTATCGGCGGTGGCGCCAACATCAATTACAAACTAACACCCGCGACAAATATCTATCATAATGAGAGCGGTAAGTTTGTAGATATCGGTGCGTCGATTCCGGGGATTTTATATGGTTCTATTGTCTGGGATGACTATGACAATGACGGAGATATGGATCTCGCCATTGAAGGCGGTACCGGGGCCGGAATATACAGAAATGATGACGGTACATTTATAAATAGTGGATTGCAGCTTGCAGCACTTCAGCCCGGTGTAATTGCCTGCGGAGATTATGACGGAGATGGGCGCCTTGATCTTGCGATAGCTGGGACGCAGTCATCCCAGTTTATAACCAAGATTCTGCACAGTGATGCTGAGGCTGCCAATGGAGTTCCGAGCGCTCCTCAGCACCTTAACGCACAGATATTAAACGGGGGGATCAAATACAGTTGGGATCCGGCTACAGATGATAAAACCCCATCATCAGGACTAACATACAACCTCCGTATAGGAAGATCTCCAGGAACTCAGGATGTCTCTTCCGGTATGGCCGATATAGCTACCGGACAGCGACGCTTGCCTACGATTGGAAAGACCAGCTCACAGTCCTGGACATTTAACAACCTTAGTGGTGGGACATATTACTGGTCAGTTCAGGCTATCGACTCTGCTTTTGCGGCCTCTGCTTGGTCTCAAGAGCAATCCATGTACCTGCCGGCAATTACAGGTCATGTAAAAACTCGTTTTGGCGCAGGTGTTTCAGGCGTAATAGTGGCAACGGATGACGGCTCCCGATCTACGCTTACGGACTCTAGTGGATACTATAACCTTGGCGTGCTGTCCGGTTGGAGCGGAACTATAGTGCTGAGCAAAACCAATCACTGGTTTGACCCGGCAAGCAGGTCATATTCGGCTGTAACCGCAGATATGCCGGATCAGGATTACCTCATCGCCGGATTTGACGACGCCAATACAGGACTTGGTGTCAACCAATGCGCAGCCTGGGGTGACTATGATGGTGATGGTGATCTTGATTTTACTAACGGAGAGGCCATATATCGTAACGATAACGGAAAACTCGTCGATATCAACACTTCGCTTATTAGCTCAGTTATAGGTGGTATTGCTTGGGGCGATTATGATAACGACGGTGACCTGGACCTGGCCACTAGCGACTGGACAACCTATGTAACATCCATTTACCGAAATGATTCGGGAACTTTCAATGATTCGCAAATCAGAATATCAGGTATTGACGCAAGGTCTGCAAGTTGGATAGATTACGACAATGATGGCAAACTCGACCTTGTTTTAGCTGGTTCGATACCGTATAACACCCCAGCAATAAAGTTCTATCACAACGATGGCGGCGGCAAATTTACATCTACAATGAATCTTCCAGGAGCTTTTGGTGATCTTACCTGGGCTGACTTTGACAATGATGGCGACATGGACCTTATTTATTGTGAGGGAAGTTACAACGGCACGTTGCAAGCAACAGGCACCAGATATTATCGCAATGACGGCAACGGCATATTTACTCTTGTTGATACTGCACTTTCCAATCTGGCTTGTTGGTATATGGCAGCAGGCGACTATGACAACGATGGTGATATAGACTTAGCTGTATCAGGTAAAGAAAATAACATAGGTTTTGTCAGAGTCTATTCCAATGATGGAAACGGTCATTTTACCAATTCAGACTTCACATTTCCATCTATGTGCGATTCAGTTGCCTGGGGTGATTATGACAATGACGGTGACCTTGATCTCCTTGTCAACGGCTGTGGAATTTTCCATAATGACAATAATGCAGGATTTGTAAACTCAGGCATTACACTTGCACCCACCAATGTGGGGACGTCTATTCCGTATAACTCATGTATTTGGGCAGATTATAATAATGACGGTGACCTGGATATACTTCTTGGGGGATATTCCACAAGCACCACTTGTGTAATTAAAAACACTACCTTTGCTGGAAATATTCTACCTCAACCACCCACAGGCTTGTCTGCTAAAGTTGCCGATGGTCGCGTGGTGTTTTCATGGCTGCCTGGTAGTGATGCCGAAACGCCTGTCTTGGGGCTTTCTTACAATGTTCGTGTCGGAACAATTCAGGGTGGCAATGATGTAATCTCTGCAATGGCCAACGCATCCTCAGGACTGCGTTACATACCTGCCATCGGCAATGCTCAAAAATGTCTGTCGTGGTCTTGTCCTCTCAAAGGCTGCCCGGGCGGCCCATTGTACTGGAGTGTTCAATCCATTGATACGTCGTATGCAGGTTCATCTTGGGCTCCTGTAGCTTCATTTGTTGCATTACCAGGCATCAGAGGTTATGTTCGCACTTCGGGAGGTGCCGGAGTAGCTCAGGTAGTCATCCGCACTAATGATGGAATCTCTGCAGTAACTAATGCCGACGGTTCATACGCATTAGGTGTTCCGATGGGCTGGAGTGGCAAGGTGACAGCCAGCCAGCCCGGCTATTGGTTTGCTCCTCCCAATAAGTCCTATCAGAATATAACTAGTGACATCAGCACGGAGAATTATACAGCCACTGCACAAAGCTTCACAAAGCTATCATGCGGGCTGCCCACACTTAGCGCCTCCACTGCCGCCTGGGGTGATTATGATAATGATGGTCAACTGGATTTGGCGTTGGCAGGTATTGTAAGTGGCGGAGTCTATAGTATTGCAATCTACCGCAATAATGGTGGAACCTTTACAGATGCGGGGGCAAATCTTCCAGCAATATGCTGCACCGCGCTGGCCTGGGGTGATTACGACAATGACGGCAGGCTGGATTTAGCAATGTCCTGCACCACAGATCCAATAAATATGAGAGGTTATGTCACTAAGATATTTCATAATGATGGAGGCGGCAAGTTTACTGAGTCAGTCACATTCACAACAGTTGGTGCTGCATCAGTTGTTTGGGGCGATTATGATAACGATGGGCACTTGGATCTAGCAACAGGAAGTAAGATATTGCACAATGATAACGGCACGTTTGCAGAGGTCGATACCGGCCTACCGTGGGGATGTGGATCAGCTTGGGCTGATTATGATAATGACGGTGACTTGGATCTTGCAATCTATAAAATGCCACTTGACTATTCAATTCACGTCTACCGCAGCGACAACGGCTTATTTGTTGCTACTGAAAACAGCATAAGAGGCAGCAGCATGTGTTGGGGCGACTATGATGGTGACGGGCGTCAGGATATACTCGCAGGCGATTATCTTGTTAGCCCTTCTTATACTCGTGTTTACCATAATGATGGTAGTGATAAGTTCTCAGACATCAATTTGAGACTCTCCGGTAGTTCCCTGATTCAATGGGCCGATTGTGACAATTGTGGAAGTCTGAATATTATGTGTTGCATTGGAACATCTCTTTACTGCTTCTACAACCTCGGCAACAATCAGTTTATGGCAACAGATCCGATTATATCTGGAGCTACAATAATGGCAGTCGGCGATTATGACGGCGACAATGATATCGATTTACTTGCTTATGATAACGCATATCCAAACCATATACTCATATATCGTAATGACACAGGATTGCGAAATACACCGCCGTCAGCTCCTGCTCACCTTACCACTATCGTATCGGGTGAAGGTACCACATTCCATTGGGCCCCCTCATTCGATGCTCAAACAGCTTCTGCCAACCTGACATATGTAATTAAAGTCGGTACTCAACCAGGTAAGGATGATATTTATAGCGGTGAAGCTGATTTGACTACCGGCAAGAGGCGTATACCTGTGCCAGGCTACGCAAACACTACATCTTGGACACTAAAAATACCTAGCACCCGCAATTTTTACTGGAGTGTCCAAGCCATAGATACAGCACTAACAGGTTCGGCCTGGGCAGCAGAGCAGTCAACTGCACTGTCACAACCGTCAGCATTTAAATTCGCCCAGGAGGGAAAGTTCGTTGCATGCGCATTGATGATTGTCACAGCGGTATATGATGGTTTCTTCTATGTGGAAAATGCTGATAGAACATGTGGAATTCGAGTTGAGAGTGCAACCATTCCTAATATAGGCGATGAATTGAATATTGGCGGCAATGTTGCAACAAACGTCAATGGAGAACGGTATATTTATAATGCTGTCTATACACGCTCTGGAAGTGGGAGTATAAAGCCTTTAGGCCTTAACAACCGCTTACTCGGCGGAGGGCAATACGGACTACAAATGGGCGTTTGGGGCTACGGGATTATTTTTGATTCAAATGGCAAACCGATGCATAAATGGATGAAAAATAGTGGCGTCAACAACATTGGGCTGCTCATTACTACCTGGGGCAAGATAAAACAGCTTGATACTCAATCATCAACGTTTGTTATTGATGACGGCTCCGGGGATACCGTAAAATGCATCGCTCCTAATGGGCTTTCATTTGATCCTAACTGGTCATATGTATGTATAATTGGCATTTCTTCATGTGAAAAGTATAACAATGAGCTGCAAAAGACAGTTATAGTGCGTTCGAAAAATGATATCACAGGCTACTAATCGGCCGCCTGCCTATCATTCTGAAAGCAAAAATTCTTTGAATACAACAGGCGCACAACATTTAACTGAAATATCATGGCCTGTTAACTACATTTTGGCCGATTCGTTGCTTTCTAATTATAGAAGGCATTTTTTACTCACATCCATCCAACCTCCACCACCACAAGCCGACCGTCAACCAGTTCAGAAAGGAGAAAACCATGCTAAACCCAACCCAGCACCAGAAAATCGCTCGCAAGTGCACCCGTGTCCTTGCCCAGGTGATCGATGATTTCCCGGCCCTGCTCGCCCAGTCAGAGGTGGAGGTCGCCGCGGAGATTGTAGCCGGTATCATCAAGACCTAAATCACTATGCCTGCGCCTCAGGTCGACCCGTCTGAAGCTCTTGCCGAAATTATCAAACGCGCGCAAATGGATGATGAGGAGGATTAAAATGGCCACAGGACCCAAAACAGAAGAGGGCAAGAAGCGCAGTTCGCTCAATGCCATGAAACACGGCCTTACTGCCAGGGCTCCGCATGCCCTGGAAAAGCTTGCCGAGGAACTCTGCGTCAACTCCCGGGAGATTCACGAGCGCATGCGGGACCACTATCAGCCGGAGGACGCACTTGAAGAGGAACTGGTCAAGCGTATAGCCGACTGCCTGTACCGGTTGGAGCGTGCGCGGGCGATGGAGAACCGCGTAATGTGCCGCCAGATAGACCCACTTCGCCCGACTACATCGTACGAGCGCATCACCAGATATGAACGCTCTATCGATGTCCATCTGTACCGCGCAATCGCGGCTCTGGAGAAGAAAAGAGCAACTTCACATAAAAAAGGAGTCAAAACGAACTCCCCACGCTCAATTTTTTAGATTTTACGCTCAGTTCGTTTTGACTAAAATGCAAAAAATCCCCCAGCCGGCTCTGTGCCGACCAGGGGATCGTCTATCTTATTTGAGCCATCAGGCTTATTACTTGCTCTTCTCCTCGATAACTGCCTGTGCAGCAGCGAGTCTGGCAACCGGGATTCTCTTCGGTGAGCAGGATACGTAGTTCAGGCCGATCCTGTGGCAGAACTTGACGCTGTCCGGCTCTCCACCGTGCTCTCCGCAGATTCCGAGCTTGATCGTCGGGTTAACTGCCTTGGCATCCTCGACACAAATCTTCATCAGTCGACCGATGCCCTTCTGATCGATAGTGTCGGTCGGGTCGGTCTTGAAGATCTGCTTGTCGATATACAGAGGCAGGAACTTGGCGGCATCGTCGCGGCTGATACCATAGCCCATCTGGGTCAGGTCGTTGGTGCCGAAGCTGAAGAACTGAGCTTCCTTGGCGATCTCATCAGCAGTAAGGGCTGCGCGCGGGATCTCGATCATCGTGCCGATCATGTAGTCGACCTTGATGCCCTCAGCCTTCATAGTCTCATCTGCGACCTGAGTAAGCTGCTTCTTGAGATATGTGAGCTCATTGACGGTGCCGATGAGCGGGATCATGATCTCAGGATGCACTTCCATGCCGGACTTCTTGACCTCACAGGCAGCTCCTATGATAGCGCCAACCTGCATGTTTACGATGCCAGGCATGTAGATCGAGAGCCTGCAGCCTCTAAGGCCGAGCATCGGGTTCTGCTCGTGCATATCCACGACCTTCTTGAGAAGCTTTTCCTTCTCAGGCAGCTCAGGAGAGTTCGGGTTCTTGCAGCGAAGTTCAGTCACCTCGACCAGCAGCTCGTCCATGTTAGGCAGGAACTCATGCAGAGGTGGGTCGATCAGTCTTACTGTGACCGGCCTGCCGCCCATTGCCTTGAAGATACCCACGAAGTCATTGCGCTGCAGAGGAAGCAGTTTGTCCAGAGCTTCCTGGCGGGTCTTCTCGTCTTCGGCAAGGATCATGTTGGCTACCAGCGGGGTGCGCTCTGCACCGAGGAACATGTGCTCAGTGCGGCAGAGTCCGATGCCTTCTGCTCCGAGTGCGACCGCGTCGGCTGCATGCTCGGGGTTGTCGGCGTTGGCGCAGACCTTGAGCTTGCGGACTTCATCAGCCCAGCCCATGAATGTGCCGAAGTCGCCGGTGACTGTCGCGGGCTCGGTCTCGAGCTGAACGTTGTATACCAGGCCGAGGGTTCCATCGATTGTGATGACGTCGCCTTCTTTGAGCACGATATCGCCCACGTTGACCTGCCTCTTGGCTTCGTCGATCTTGACGGCGCCGCATCCGCAGACTGTCGGGATGCCGTACTGGCGGGCGATGAGAGCCGCGTGGCTGGTGCGTCCGCCGAGCTGGGTAAGAACACCCTTAGCGGCAAGCATTCCGCCGAGGTCGTCCGGGTTGGTCTCTTTGCGAACGAGGATGACTTTCTCGCCCTTGGAGGCCATTGCGATAGCGGTCTTGGAATCCAGAGCGATCTTGCCCGACGCGCCGCCGGGTCCTGCGTTCAGACCCTTTGCGATCTCCTTGGCGCCCTTGGCAGTCTTGATGCGCGGGTGGAGGAGCTGTTCGAGAGCTTCCGGCGGGACTCTCATCAGAGCCTCTTCCTTTGTGATGCGCTTCTCATTGACCATGTCTACAGCAATCTTGACGGCTGCAACGCCTGTGCGCTTGCCGTTGCGGCACTGAAGGATGAAGAGTCGGCCCTTCTCGATGGTGAACTCGATGTCCTGCATATCGCGATAGTGATCTTCGAGTTTCTGCGCGATATCGGTGAACTGCTTGTAGATTGCGGGGAACTCGTTGGCAAGCTGCGCAATCTCTTCAGGGGTTCGCACGCCGGCCACGACATCCTCGCCCTGAGCGTTCTTGAGGAACTCGCCGAAGAGCTTGTTCTCACCGTTGGCGGCGTTGCGGGTGAAGGCAACACCGGTACCGCAGTCGTCGCCCATGTTACCGAAGACCATCGTCTGAACGTTGACGGCGGTTCCGAGGTCGTGGGAGATCTTCTCGCGGTTGCGGTAGATGATGGCTCTCTCGTTGTTCCAGCTCTTGAATACGGCTATGATAGCCAGTTTGAGCTGCTCCATCGGGTCTGTCGGGAAGTCGCTGCCGGTGACTTCCTTATAATACACTTTATACTGAGCGACCAGTTCCTTGAGGCCCTCGGCATCTACTTCCGTATCGACCTTGGCGCCTTTCTTCTCTTTGAGGGCGTCGAAGATGATCTCGAAGTGATGCTTGGCCAGCTTTGGATAATCGCCTGAAAGCACGATGTCGGAGAACATCATCAGGAATCGGCGATAGGCGTCGTAAGCGAACCGCTCGTTACCGTTGGCGGCGACGATTCCCTTGAGGGTATCATCGTTGAGACCAAGGTTAAGGACGGTGTCCATCATACCAGGCATGGAAAACTTCGCGCCGGAGCGGACCGATACGAGCAGGGGATTGTTGGCATCACCCAGTTTCTTGCCCATGTCCTTCTCGACGTCGGCAAGAGCGGCTAGCACATCTTCCCAAAGTCCGTCGGGAAGCTTACCGAGCTTGGTATATTCGTTGCAGGTCTCGGTGGTGATGGTGAATCCGGGCGGAACAGGCAGACCGATATTGGTCATCTCCGCCAGGTTAGCGCCCTTGCCTCCGAGAAGGTCTCTCATCGTAGCGTTACCTTCGCGGAAGAGGTACACGCGTTTCTTGTCAGACATCAAGTAATTCCTCCTATATATCTACTTGCTTATTAGTTGTCGTACCAACCATAAAACTTATTCGGCGGCCAAGAGAATTCCTTCCGCCCAATTGGTAATTAATAAACTTTTAGTGAGGTGGATGATGGGTGTTAGGTGTTAGGTGTTAGGTGTTAGGTGTTGGGTGCTGGGGAAGGGAGGGGCTGGTTGGCGTTGACAGGCGGACTGGTTGTGGATAGAATGCGGATTAGGCTGTGTATTATAACCAACAAGGAGCACTTGTAATGGAATCTGCTTGGATTGGAATAATAGGTGTTGTGATTGGCCTAGTAATTAATGAATTCTTTAGAAGAAGTAGTCGTGTTGAGCCATATTCCCAGCAACTTTTCGCAAAACGCATAGAGGTATATGAAGACTTGTTCCGAATTACCAATAACTTTTCTAAAGTGGCTGCTGAAGTATTAGAAAATGATGATTATACTCCTGAGGAACGTAAGGAGATCGTAGACGAAACTGTACTTGCTGTTGCAGAGTTATGCGATCAACAAGCATTCTATCTTGATGATAGAATAGTAATTCAATGTGTCTCGGCTCTTATGGGTTTAGAGGACATCTATTACATTACTGACAGCAATGAGAAAACCCACAGGACTAAGCAATTCTACGATAACCTTACGCAAACTCGACAAATTCTCAAAGATTGCTCCGGTTTGAGCAAGATTGAAGAGCTCTTCCAAAATATTCACGGATATCGGCTTGACAGTGAAATTATTAGATTCGTCAATAAGCAGCTCAAAGGCCGGAAACCCATGTTCATTGGATGCACAGGAAAGCGAAGTAAACTAAATGGTTCGGCATCCCCTGATGCCGGACATGATTCAGTTGTTACGGAAAGCCGTTATCCTAAAAGCAATAAACAACAGATGTGATAATCTGTCATTCCCGCGAAAGCGGGAATCTAGGCGCTGTTGCCGTATTAGGGCGCAAACTCTCTGGATTCCCGATCAAGTCGGGAATGACACGGTTGTTGGAGCGGCCGGAAATAACATTGTTTATGTGGATGTGGGAATCTAGAAAAAGATGAACCAATACTACGTATACATTCTTGCAAGCAAGAGAAATGGAACACTATATGTCGGCGTTACTAATAATCTCCAGCGCAGAATGTATGAACACAAGCAAGGAAAGCTAGAAGGCTTCACCAAGAAGTATAATGTTAATATGCTTGTCTATTTCGACCAAACTTCAGATGTGAATGCTGCCATAGCCCGAGAGAAACAAATAAAGAAATGGAATAGGGCTTGGAAGCTTCAGCTTATAGAGTCGATGAATCCGAATTGGGATGACCTGGCGGCAGATTGGTTTCTCAAGGAGAATGATAAGTGAGAGGGCTATTTCGGGACGTCAGAGGCTGTCTCAAATCCCATTAGCCTTATATACATAATCGACCATATTTGCGTATATTATCTGTGATCGCCAGATTGATACAATCAAACGTTTGATATTAGCAAGATATTGCCTTGCATCGGCATTTGATATGCACTTGA